>DASXMZ010000351.1:0-6401 GCA_036495385.1 Mucilaginibacter sp.
TCTCAAGTTAAAACTTGTATGTAAATCCTGCGCCAAAAATCTGTTTCACCTGCAATAAAGAATGGTATGCTGTAACTCCATTTTCTGTCTTAGGTATTTTGGCGTTAGGATCTGAAATAAGTTCGACTCCTAAATTTACGGTTACCAGTTTGTTTACTTTCATATAAATGTTTGCTCCGTAATCGACATATACATTTTCAGGATGGCTGAGATAATTTGAGAAGAGTTTTAAAATATTTTCGAAAGCGATGTTTTTTGCTATGGCAACTTTATAATACGCATCAACGGAAGCACCGAATTCATATAAGGTGTGGCTGCCGGGAGTAACGCCAAATGAACCTAGGTTAGCAAGCGTATCGTTTTCGACGAAGGTAATCCGGGATGCAAAAGGAGACAAGTTTATCCTGAAGTCGTCCGACTTTTTATAGGCAAAGCCCGGTCCGAAGGTTAAGTAGGCCGGTGCAAAGAGTGCTGATATCAGCGTCCGGTTGTTGTTGCTATCGTACGAGTAGCCGTCGGTAAATTGGGTTTGAAAATTCATGTAAAATGTATATAACCAATACTGAGCAGCTTTATATCCCAATAAACTGTTTAAAATAATACGGTCGTCGTTTTTGCGCCAGCCCAAACTTGCCTGATCACTTATTCCATAGCCCAGTATCACCTTGTTATCCCAGCTCCAGTTGCCTTTTTTGTAATTAAAATCATAGTTAAGCACCACGTTACCGGCAAAGGAATTTGATCCTCCAGCCGCCCAGTTTGAAAAAGAACTCTGCGAAATCAGAATGGTATTATTGCCATGAATTTTCCAAATCGTATCTTTTTTTGTTGTGTCTTTTACCTGGGTAGTTTGCGAAAAAGCCGCTATGCACAGGCATAAAAGCGAAAGGGTAGTTAAAAGTTGTTTCATTTTAAGGTAGATTTAATGTGAAAGGGTAAATCAATAATTATTCCATTTATTTAACTAAATCAATCGTGAATAATCATTGGTTAATTAAAGCAATGGCAAATCGACAAAAAATGTAGATCCTTCTCCCAAAGTGCTTTCTACGCCGATTGCACCTTTGTGATTTCTTACAATCTCTGCAGATATATACAGGCCCATACCCAATCCGCTGGTCATATATTTTTTATCCTCAACTCTATAAAAGCGTTCAAATATGCGTTCCTTTTGATTTTCGGAGAGACCAATGCCAAAGTCAATAACAGAAACCCGCACGCTATTGTTGTATAAACTGGTTTTTACAATTACTTTTTTATTGCCCTTTGAGTATTTAACGGCATTATTTATCAGGTTCATAAACACCTGTTCCAAACGTTCCTCGTTTCCATTTACCATAAATTCGGTCTCTGCCTGGTTAACAAAGTCATAAGAAGGATAGATGTGTTCCGCATTTTCTATACATAACTTAGCAAGTCGCGCAATATTAAGCGGAATAAAAGCATACTCTAATTTTCCGGCTTGTATTTTACTTACATCAAGTAAATCATTTACCAGGTGCTGGAGCTTATTTATCGAAACATTGGCCTTCGATATGTATTGTTTGATAATTTCAGGCAGTTCATTTTTTTTATATGAATTTATCAGCTGTAAGTACCCTTTGAGGCTTGTCAATGGAGTTTTCAACTCATGACTGGCTATGCCTATAAACTCGTCTTTTTTTTCCATTTGTTTTTTCTGGTCTTCGATGTCGGTTGCGGTTCCAACCCAGAAAACAATTTCCCCACTTTCATTTCGCAAAGGCACCGCCCTATTCAAGTGCCACCTATAAACTCCGTCCGAACCACGTTTATACCGATTTTCAATTTCAAAGATATCGCCGGTTTTCAAAGACGAATTAAATCGAACCCTTGTAATTTGCAGATCGTCCGGATGAATTATCTTTTCCCATCCCCATTTCTTCGACTCTTCAATACTTAAACCAGTATAGCTATACCATTGCTGGTTATAATAATCTACACGGCCGTCAGGAAGGTTGGTCCAGGTCATCTGCGGAATATTATTGGCCAGGTATTTAAAATGCTCGCGACTTAAAAAAAGTTCATGAGTCCGGTCCCTTACAATATTTTCCAGCTCCTCATTTAATTTTTCTGTTTCATGATGAGCAGCAGCAAGTTGCTCATTTTTAATTTTTAACTGTTTCTCCGTTTTTTTTAGAATGGTTAAATCAGTAAGAATAAGACTCAATGCTGTTCCTTCGTCTAACTCAAGTGTGTTACACGACAGCAGGCACGGAATTGTTTTGTGTTGATTATCAATGAGTTCCATTTCTTCTTTACAATCAATTTCCCAACTTTTTTCCATCAGGTCATTAAATTTTTGCTGGTAAACCGCCGGGATAAAATTGTCAAACGTCAGGCCTATTACTTTTTCCAAAGGCATTTTTACCATATCTGCAAACCGCGAATTACTATATAAAATAATCCCTTCATGGTTTAGGGTTACCGCGCCTTCATTCATTTTTTCAATAAAAACCCGGTATGTTTGATCAGCAGTTTTAAGCGTAAATATCTGGTGACTATCTCCGCTATTTACTATAAGCGCATCTACCTGGCCGGTACGAATGGCATATATGGTATCGTTAGCTTCTTCTAATTGCAACCGGAGTTCATAATTCTCGCTTAGTAACTGCTCATATGTTATTTTTGCCTGCTCCATATTATTTTATAGTGGATAAACTGAGACCTTGCAACACCTTTTTAGTATCAGACATATCGCCGATCAATCTTCTTTCGGGATAGGGATATTTTTTTATCAGCAATGGTAAAGCAATAATTTGCTCACTTTCCGCGATAGAAGGCTGTTGATAAACGTCAATAATCTCTAATTCATAATTCCCGTTCAAATGCTCCTCACATATTTCTTTTAAGTTTGCGATGGCACGTGTTGAATTGGGAGTTGCACCCGTAACAAACAAACGTAGCAGGTAAGTATTCACCTTATTTAAATTTTTATCGTTTTCGGGCACTTGTGGCTGATCATTCATTGTTAGCAGGCATTAACGGGTCGTAAATTTAAACCTACCAGTACTTTTTCTTCGTTTGACAGGTCTCCAATTATTTTACGCATAGGTTCGGGTACTTTACGCACCAGGGTGGGAATTGCAAAAATCTGATCGCCTTCTGCCAATTGCGGCTGTATCAGCAGGTCTATCACTTCTATTTTATATTGGCCTTTTAAATGTTCTTCACAATATTTTTTCAAATTATTTAAAGCAGTCACAGACTTTGCTGTTTTTCCAGCCACATATAGTCTCAGTTCATAATTTGTTTCCTCTGTTTTCATTGTTTTTTATTTCTCTGTCTTATTTTTCCCTGAGCTCTCCCCGCTCCGTACCGTCACCATTTTCTGACGGTTTTCTTCGGCCACCTTTTTAATTAATTCTTGTTCTATATATATTTTATTGAGCTCTTCTTCGGCCGATTCAAATTCGCTTTGCAGGCTGGCAATTTTAGATTCCAATAAATGTCGTTTCCTGGCAATTTCACGGTCTTTCATATTCACCGCGTTCTTTCGCAGCACCTCACCTGTTTGTTCCTGCAACTTTTGTGCCTCACGGGCCGAACCAGTAAGGACACCGTCAGGACCGAGAAAAACGTCAACTAAATCAATGCCTTTGTCATTTATAATAAATTCCCGCACCTGATTAGAATGTTTCATTCCGCGCGATTTCATAATATACATTCCCCTGTTACGTTCGCCGTTTGACTCAATATCCCTCACCAAAAGCCAGGTATCAACCAGCGACGATACCCCCTCATCAGCTTGCTCACTTACTACAGTGTTTAATGTCAGTGCTGTAAACATTACCGTTATCTGTTCATCCATTAAAAAATCTATCAGCCTTACCAGCATCGCTTTTACTTCGCTAACAGAGCCAACGGTTATTAAATTGGTAATAGGATCCAATACAACTGCCTCTGGTTTAAACTTCACTATTATTTTATACATCGCTACCAGGTGCTGTTCGAGTCCGTACAAAGTTGGCCTGGAAGCATGGAATTGTAACAATCCGTTATCAACATGGGCTTGTAAATCCATGTTGATGGATTTCATGTTACGAATGATTTGTTTGGGCGACTCCTCAAAAGCGAAGTAAAGGCATCGTTTTTTTTGATTGCATGTTTCGTTGGCAAAGCAAGCTGCTATGCTGGTTTTTCCGGTGCCTGCCGTGCCCGAAACCAGAATGCTTCCCCCTTTAAAAAAGCCATGATTACCAAGCATTTTATCAAGGGCAGATATACCCGATGATACCCGTTCAATAGATACCTCTTTTTCGAGCTTTAGGGAGGTCACGGGTAAAACAGAAATGCCGTCTTCGTCAATTAAAAATGGATACTCATTAGTGCCGTGTATTGAGCCTCTGTATTTTAATATTCTTAACCGTCGGGTTGATATTTGATTTATTACACGGTGATCAAGAAGGATAACACAGTCGGAAACATATTCCTCCAGGCCCTGCCTTGTAAATGACGGGCCTTCGCCACGTTCACCAGTTATAATTGTGGTTACACCTTTTTCCTTTAGCCACGTAAACAACCTTCGCAGCTCTGCGCGAAGTATCCCCTGGTTGGTGAGGCCCGAAAACAAGCTTTCCACTGTATCCAAAACCACTCTTTTTGCACCAATACTGTCAATTGCATATCCTAATCGTATAAATAAACCGTCGAGATCATATTCACCGGTTTCTTCAATTTCACTACGGTCAATGTGCACATAGTCAAGTTTTACTTTGTTTTCGGCCTGCAGCTTTTGCAGATCAAAACCGAGCGATGCAACATTTATAGTAAGGTCTGCGCTCTTTTCCTCAAAGGCCATGAAAACTCCGGGTTCGTTGAACTCGGTGGCCCCCCGTACGATAAACTCTATGGATAACAGTGTTTTTCCACATCCTGCCTCCCCGCAAATTAGCGTAGGTCGTCCTTTTGGTATGCCACCTTCTGTTATTTCATCCAGTCCTGTTATTCCTGTTAAGGTTTTTGGCAGTTGAAGCTGCTTATATTTTATCTTTTCTTTATTTTCGACATTAGCCATTAGAGTAAAAAATTTAAAGGATTAAAACAACTGCTTAAGCATAAGCCATCGTCTAAAATCAAAAATTATATAATAAAAATGAGCCTGAAATTGTTTTTTGGCGAATTAAAAATCAAACGACTTTGAATAAAAAAACCAGCAAGAATAATATCCTGCCGGTTTTTTTAATAAAATTAAATTATTTAATTCTGTCTTTTACCTTTTTTGCCATGGTAAGATGATCTTCAATTTTTGGCAATGTCTCTCCGGCAAAAGTTTTTGTGTCGCCTGGAGAAAGGTTCTTGTAAGCATCTTTATAACTGTTTACTGATTTTTCATGTCCGCTTACTATGGTATTTATATATTTTTTATCAAAGCCGGCCCCGCTTAATTTGGCCATGTCGTCGATATCTTTTTGATGGTCCTTGTCAACAGCCGTTGGCAGTACAAAATTTGCGGCCGCCGCAATTGAACGCATCTTTGAATTAATAGCGGTATGAGCGGGAATCAAGTCGGCAGCAAGTTTTTTTACATCGGGCTCCAATGCACGCGTAGCCGCCAGTTGAGATAATTGTATCTCGTACATTCCCGATTCGTAACTTTTTACAAGGAATTTTGAAGCATCATCCTGTAACGTCTTCTTTGCTTTAAGTGCGGAATCGGAAGCATTTACCTGGGCTTTATTGGCCGAATCATTTTTGGCAATTTGTTTTTGATTTGCTGAATCGGCTACCGCGGAACTGTTTTTCTGACCTGAATGACAAGCAGTAATCAGCGTAACAATGGCAATTATCAGAACTGCCCTGTAGTTTAAAAATTTTGTTTTCATGGTGATTAAATGGTTGATATAATGGACATTATATCAAACGAACACCATTTAACCAATAAAGTTTTATCGAATACAATGACTACCGCATTAACGAAACTAATTGCCTGAGAAGGGTTAACTTAAAACGGTATAAAACATACCTAATGCGGCAGCGCCCATGGCAATAAAAGTGATCCATAGTATGGTTTTTGAAAGCCATTGGCTTTTAAATTCACCCATTATTTTTTCGTTTGAGGCGATCTTAAGAATCAAAAATAAAAGAGGAACTGCCGTAACACCGTTTAGTACTGCTGCATAAACCAACGCCTTAACAGGGTCAATGCCGATAAAATTCAGCAGTAATCCAATAACGGTTGCTGCAATAATTATAAAATAAAAACCACGGGCTTTTTTAAACTTTAAATTTAAACTCGCTTCCCAATTAAAAGCTTCAGCTACAGAATAAGCGGCTGAACCTGAAAGCACCGGAATAGCTAATAAGCCAAGACATATTATTCCAAACGAAAATATGAGTTTTGCCAAAAAACCGGCGTGCGGAAAGGTATGTACCAAAGGTTC
>DASXMZ010000352.1:0-2710 GCA_036495385.1 Mucilaginibacter sp.
GCTGGTTAACCTGATAATGGATAAGGAAGTGGTAAAGGAGCTGATACAGCAAGATTGCAGTCAACAAAAGATTGCTGCCGAATTGGGTTTGATCCTGAATGATAAAAACTATCGCGCAAATATGCTCAGGGAATATGATGAGCTTGATGAGAGAATGGGGAAGCCGGGTGCGTCGGCAAAAACTGCAAGCTTGATTATCAAATACGCCTCAAAAAAATAAAGCCTTCAGGAATTATCTGAAAGCTTTACGAGCTTAGAATGATATTATATATGATTAAGCTACTGATAATGTAGCTTTAAGGGCTTGTTTCCTGCGCGCGAAAAAAGGGTTTCTTGCCATAAACGAACTCAAATCATTCGCTAATAAGTTTTTCAATTCATCATCAAAACGAACTATCATTTTGTCTACTGCGGGTTTGTTATTAGTTTTCATATAAGTTGTTTTTAAGGTTGTATTTTAATTTTTTGTATTATCCGATTCGCGTTCTGTTAAATTATCTTTTCTGCGTTTCGCTTCTTTATATTGTCGTAATAGTTGTTCTTTATCCCGTTCGTCCGAGGTGTCTGAAGGATTTGCGGGATTTTCCCATTCCTTCTCTTCCTCTTTTTGTATCTTCTTTTTTCCAGATGCCATATTCAAGCATTTGATAGGTATTATTCCAATATGATGCCAAAATTTGCCGGTCGCCAATAAAAAACCCGCCTTTAAGAGGGATTTAAGCTGAAATTTAACAATTGAGGGCTAAAAGCCAATTACCAGAAAATATACCCGAGAGGATATTTTTGTGGAAATAGTGTATAAAATTGTCGCCATTTGTTGCGATCAATAGTCATTACTTCGATTCCGGGGATTTATTTCCCATCTTTTCATGGTTTGCCAAATGGATGATAAGAATCAACACCGAGATGATCAGGCTAATAGCACATACGCCATTCCATTGGTGACTTTTCCACACCAGCGTAGCAAATAAAGTCCCCAATGAGCCGCCAATAAAATAGGTTACCATATATATGGTATTAATACGGTTGCGTGCCTCAGGCTTTAGTGCGAAGATGATAGACTGGTTCGAGATGTGAGTTGCCTGCACACCCATATCTAAAACAATTACACCGATAACCAAACCTATTATACTGTGTGCCGAAAAAAAGAAAATAACAAAGGATAATATAATTAACAGTATAGTGAACCCCGAAAGTTTGTAAGCGTCCATTTTATCGCTGAGTCTGCCCATAAGTCCTGCCGCTATAGCCCCGAATGCTCCTACCAATCCAAACTCGCCGGCCACAGCGCTGCCCATATCGAAATTTTGTTTTAATAAAAATACAATGGTTGTCCAAAATGCGCTGAAGCAGGCAAAACATAAGGCGCCACGCAAAGCAGCCAGCCTTAGTTTGGGTTCGTGCCTGATTAGATGAATGAGTGAAGCCATTAAACTTTTATAGCTGCCTTTATAGTCCGGTTCTACTTCGGGCAGAAACAGGCCTATTATTAGCCAGGTAACCAACATTATACCAGCGGCAATATAGAATACGGCCCGCCAGCCAAAGTATTGGCCTATGAAACCGCTGAAGGTGCGCGACAGCAGTATACCTATTAACAGGCCACTCATAATTACGCCAAGTTTTTTTCCGCGTTCGGCAGGTTTAGCCAGGTGAGCGGCCATGGGCACCAGTAATTGGGGCAGCATAGACGAAGCACCCAAAAGGAAGCTGGCGCCTATGAGCAAATTAATATTTTGTGCCGTGGCGGTTAATAACAGGGATAAAATAATAAAGGCAAAAACAATAAGCATTAACTGCTTCCGTTTAACCATATCGGCTAATGGCACGAAAAAGAACATTCCGACTGCATAACCAATTTGAGTGAGCATAGATACTTGTCCGGCTTTTGCCCTACTGATGTGAAAGGTATTGGCAATATCTTCCAGCAAAGGTTGGTTGTAGTAAAGGTTGGCTACGATCAGGCCGGTAGCAATCGTCATTATCCACAGGGTTAATGATGTTAGTTCCGGATGTTTTTTGATGGGAACAGCGGCGGTTATGGTAGAAGTCATGGTAAATGCAAGTTTTTTTGGCAAAAGTGTTAAAGCATTTTTGTAATGATGTTTGAATTTTGCAATATTTTAACAGTAAAGTAATACAGACTGACGAAATTCGCCGACCGATTAATATGACGGAGTTTTTGTTTAAGAATGATATTTAATCACTGTACCGCAAAACATGACGAATATTTATAAAAAAGATGAAAATAATGTTCATTTTAATGAATATTAACATAAAATGAGTCATTTTTAATTTTTTGATCGGATAAAAGCAATTTTTCCTTGATTTATCGTTATATTTTTATTTAAAAATCAACGAAAATCAAAAATTGTCGAAAATAAATTAGATAAACAGCATATTTTATAATTAAAAATATGATTTATAATACTTTAAAAAATAATTTTAAAAAATTTTGATATTTTCAATAAATAGTTTGTATTTTTGAGAATCAAATAGGAAGAAAGAGGTTTTTTACAAAAATATTACAAAAAAACTGATTGATTGTTAAATGATAGTGTTACATTTACACCGTAATACAAACAAAGTAGTCTTCTCATAATTTAGGTTTATAATTGGTTAGTAAAGGCCCCTGCCCATCAGGGGCTTTACTTATTTTATAGCCCCGCCGTTCTCTGGCGAAAACATAAGTGAAAATATAATATCGAAT
>DASXMZ010000353.1:0-13059 GCA_036495385.1 Mucilaginibacter sp.
TTCGAATTAGGGTTGTTGTGGCCGAAGTTTATGGAACATGCAGGCCCAATATTTGGGATGCCGTTTTCGTTGGAGGGGGTGGCCTTTTTTGTTGAAGCAATTGCTTTAGGCTTTTTTCTTTACGGATGGAACAAGTTTAATAACTGGTTTCACTGGTGCACAGGCATATTAGTTGGCGTAAGCGGAATTACCTCTGGGATTTTGGTGGTTTCAGCAAATTCATGGATGAACAGCCCGTCGGGTTTTGATTTTGTTAACGGTCAATATTTAAATATCGATCCGATAAAAGCCATGTTCAACGGCGCCTGGTTTTCAGAGGCTCTCCATATGACGATTGCTGCGTTTTCCGCAACGGGTTTTGCTGTGGCTGGTATCCATGCATTGATGATAGCAAAAAAAAGGAATATAACATTTCACACCAAAGCATTTAAAATCGCAATAGTCTTTGGCGCGGTTGCTGCTATATTACAGCCTTTCAGCGGCGATATATCCGCCAGAAATGCAGCCAAAAGACAACCTGCCAAGTTAGCCGCCATGGAATCTTATTTTCGTACCCAGTCCTACTCCCCGCTGGTTATCGGCGGCATACCCGATACTGTTAACAAAAAAGTCAGGTTTGGAATTGAGATACACGGCCTGTTGAGTTTTTTGGTAAATGACAACTTTAAAAAACCAGTTGAAGGACTTGATAAAATTCCGGCGAAAGATCAACCACCTATAACTGTAACGCACATTGCGTTCGAATTAATGATAGCAATAGGATCTGTTATGATGCTGATAGGGATTTTATATTTTGTTGCACTATGGAAAAAAAGGAGTTGGCTTTCAAAAACATGGTTCCTTGACTTATTTATTTTGGCTACCCCTTTTGGTTTTATAGCTGTCGAAGCCGGCTGGATGGTTACCGAGGTAGGCCGTCAGCCCTGGATAATACAGGGTGTTATGCGCACTATTGACGCGGTTACGCCAATGCCGGGTATACAGTATACTTTTTATCTTTTTACAGCAATCTATTTTACGCTAAGCCTTGCGGTGATCTTTTTGCTGGGCAGGCAAATAAAAATGGTACCTGAATTATACGACCGTTAAAACTAATATTATGTTATACATCGTTATCGCATTTTTATTTTTATCCATCATATTATATTTCCTGCTGGGCGGCGCGGATTTCGGCGCTGGTATTATTGAACTTTTTACCTCGACGGATAACAAATCGCGCACACGCAAAACAATGTACCAGGCTATGGGGCCAATATGGGAGGCAAATCACATGTGGCTTATTATTGCTGTGGTAATTATGTTTGTTGGCTTTCCGCTCATTTACAGCGCCATGTGCACTTATCTGCATATTCCATTGTTAATTATGCTGTTAGGTATTACCGCACGCGGTACGGCCTTTTCTTTCCGCAGCTATGATGCAATAAAAGGCGAACGAACACAAAATCTTTATAATCATATCTTTGTTTACTCCAGCTTTGTTACCCCATTATTTTTAGGGATTATTGCCGCAAGTGCTATTTCAGAGCAAATCGACATGCATGCAACTGATTTTTTATCTGCCTATGTATTTAGCTGGTTAAACTGGTTCTCCATTGCTGTTGGGCTTTTTACTGTTGCGCTCAGCGGTTACCTGGCAGCTATCTATCTAATCGGTGAAGCAGACGATGATAATGATGCCCGCCGTTTTATCAGGAAAGCCTGGCAAATGAATATACTGGCCGTTGTTTTTGGTGGATTGGTATTTATTGTGGCTGAAAGGCAAAACATTCGGCTCGCTCACTGGATATTTGGAAACCTCATAAGTTTGACAGCCGTGATAGCTGCGTTCATTTCTTTGGCGTTGCTTTGGATAATGATAGCCCGGGGCAATAAAAAGACGATACGCGTGTTTGCGGCATTCCAGGTGGTAATGATCCTGCTATCAGTAGGCTATACTCATTTTCCAAACCTGGTAATGGTTAAAGGGGGAGAAAACTTATCTCTGTTGGCCCATCATGCCCTAGAAACCACGATAAACGATTTAGGCCTGGCGCTAATAATAGGCAGCTTTGTTATCTTACCTTCCCTGTTCTATTTATATTATAGTTTTCAGAAGAAGGAGGAGATTGTCTGAATCAGGATTGAAGGATTAACGGATTTTCAGGATTCTTTTAAACTACTCACCGAATCAACCAAATCAACTTAATCAACTAACTAACCTAATTCAACGCCGAGTAAACCATTGCCTTAAATTTATTTCCTATCTCACTGTGTGGAAACGGCCATTCCTGTGCAAAAAACAAACAAACGAGGTGCTCTTTCGGATCTGCCCAGTAGGTGGTACCATAAAAACCACCCCAACTGAACGAACCTTCGGTTTGCCCGAGTATAGTCTGCCCTTTTTCTGTTGTAACTTCAAATCCTAAACCAAATCTATCTATACCTGCATTCAATTGATTATCGACTTTCAAATCACCTATCTGATTGCTGGTCATCAGATCAACGGTATGCCGGGATAGTAAACGATGCCCGTTATATTCGCCTTTATTCAGCATCATTTGTAAAAAGGTGGCATAATCTAATATTGTTGAGCTTAATCCCGCTCCGCCCGCAAAATAAGTACCATTTACTGTCGGGTAATCTACAGAAATACCCGGGAACGTAGTCTCATTCCATTTAACCAGGTGCTGACTTTTATCGGGCGTATAAACAGCAACAAGTCGTGAAAACTTATTTTGTGGCAGGTAAAAATAGGTATCTTTCATGCCAAGCGGATCAAATATCCTTTCCCTAAAAAATCGGTCAAGGCTTTCGCCGGATAATTTTTCAACCAGGTAACCTAAAACATCGATACTCATCCCATAAGTAAACTTTTGGCCCGGTTGATTTACCAGTGGCAGTTTTGCCAGTTTGTTAATTGCATCCCCAAGTAATATTTTGTCAGTTACAAAACCTGCCTGGAGGCCTGCCTTTGCGTAAATCGCCTTCATACTATTTGAGCCAATCTGCGCATAATCAATACCGGAGGTGTGAGTGAGCAGATCCCTTATCGTAATTTCCCTGGTTGCGTTTATGGTGGTGTAAGAGGAATCCTTAGGATTAAATTCCGCCAGCACCTTCGGGTGAGCAAAGGCAGGGATATATTTTGAAATGGGATCGTCGAGCAAAAATTTACCTTCTTCAAACAGCATCATAACAGCCACGCTGGTTATCGCTTTTGTTTGTGAAGCGATGCGGAATATCGCATCTGTTTTCATTTTCGTATTCTGCTCGGCATCGGCATACCCAAATGCGTTATAGTATACTATCTTTCCATTTCGTGCGATGAGCGCAGTAGCCCCTTTTACCCAACCAGAATCAATATACTGTTGTACCATTCTATCGATCCGCTGAAGCCTTTCAAGCGAAAATCTCTTTAATTCGGTATTGTCGACTTGGGCAATTTGCAAAGTGTTTCCTTGTGACCATCCTTTTAGAGATGCAAAAACAAGCAGCGGTAATAAAAACAGGGTTTTTTTCACAGTAATTGGTTGATTGAGTTAACTTAGTTAAGTGGGCGATTAAGTTAAATAAATTTTGATTGATAAAAATGTTCAAATATTATATTTCGTTGAATCAGGATGTTTACGCTTATTTCAGACCACTCACCTAATAAACTATTCACTTAATCAACTAATTCAAATTAAACCCCTCCAAAAATGGAGAAGCCGCCGTCAACACATATCATGGAGCCGGTTACAAAAGCCGATGCATCACCCAACAGCCACACCAATGCACCTATCAATTCATCAGGATTGCCAAATCTTTTAAATGGTGTATTCCGGATCACTTTGCTGCCTCTGTCGGTATAGCCGCCTTCGGGTAATGTTAATAGATTCCGGTTTTGTTCGGTAAGGAAAAAACCAGGAGCGAGCGCATTCATCCTTATAGCGTCGCCATAGCGGTTAGCCAATTCAACAGCGAACCATTGCGTATAGCAATCAACCGCCGCCTTGCCCATGTTATAACCAAGCACTTTAGTGATCGCCCTTTGTGAATTCATGGATGAAATATTTACGATACTGCCCTTTCCAGTTTTGGCAATTGCTTCGCCGAATATCTGGGTAGGATATAAAGTACCCCATAAATTAACCTCCATAACTTTTTTCATCCCTTCCAGGTTCATGCTAAAAATATCCTCCTCAGGCTGTAAAACACCCTGCGGCATGTTACCTCCTGCCCCATTCACCAGTCCGTCTATCCTGCCAAAGGCATCCAATACCTTATTTTTTGCATTCGTCAGATCATCTGTATTCAATACGTCAGCCACCAAAGCAATGGCTTTTCCGCCTTTTGAATTGATTGAATTGGCCCGTTCTTCGGCCATGTCTTTATTCCGGCCCAAAATCCCAACCGTACCACCGGCTTCAACAATGCCATTTACAAATGAATTGCCCAAAATACCGGTACCGCCGGTTACGATTATTACTTTTCCGTTTAGTGAAAAATTGTCTGCCATTACGTTATTATGTTGTGTTTTTATATCAAGGATTATAGATGTTTCAGAATTTTATGGCAAGGTATAAAGTTGTCAACCAGGTTATCAAATAAAGTTAAATTTATTTTACTTTGCCCTGAATTACCAACCGACGACGCGTCGCGTGATGAAAAAACTATTTACCTAAAAATCAAATTATATGTCAAATACCACCGGGGCAGTGATCAAAAATATATGGAACGAAAAGAGTGCAGCAAAATGGTTCGCTAACAAGGATTGGAAGAATGGTCTATCGTTAAAACCACACCTTTCAGTAAACAAATCAACTTTTGCCGGTCAATATCATAAATACCAAACCGGTTGGGACAAAGCTTTTAAGTTTTTAAAGGATAATAACCTTGAGACCATCGAACCAGGGAAATATGAAATTGACGGCGATAATGTTTATGCGATAATAACCGAAGCGCCGTCGAAGGAGTTTGAACAATCAAAATGGGAAGCGCACGAGAAGTTTATCGATATTCAGTATGTCATAAAGGGCGAAGAAAAAATTGGGGTGACGCCGTTATCAGCAGCTACTGTGAGCAAGCCTTATGATGACACTAACGATTATGCCAACTACGAAGCCGATGGTAAATACTACACTGCAAAACCCGGGACATTTTTTCTCTTTTTCCCGGATGACGTGCATCGTCCGAATGTTAAAGTGAAAGGCCACGGTATCGTTAAAAAGGCGGTTATAAAGATAAGGATAGCAGAGTAAGCATATGGAAATATCGAATACTGAACGCCGAATATCGAATATCGAAGTTTATACTTCAGCATTCGAAATTCAAAATTCGATGTTCGATATTCAAATAATCAAACTTTTACCGTCTTCCACCCGCCTTTTTTAAAAAGATAAAAGCTTAGTAAGGCCGTGACAAATTCAGAAGCTACGATGGCTATGAAAATAGCTTTTGGCTCTCTTATATAATATTGGCTTAAAACCCATGCCAGCGGGATTTGGAACAACCAAAAACCCACCAAATTAATAATAGTTGGCGTTCGTGTATCACCTGCGCCGTTAAAGGCATTTATGGTTACCATTTCTATTCCGAAAAACACGTATCCAAGGCTTATAATGTGCAACGCCTGCAAAGCGTAGCGCCTGGCCTGCACATCGCTGTTCATAAAGTTAATGATGGGTTCGCCAAAAAGGAAGAAAAACAGGCTAACTGAAAGCATATAAATTACGTTATAAAACGTAGTTACCCATACGCTTTCCTCGGCACGGTCGGGCCTTCCGGCGCCCAGGTTTTGTCCGGTTAACGTGGCAGCCGCGTTGCTTAAGCCCCAGGCCGGCAACAGGAAAAATATAAGCAGCCTGATGGCCACCTGGTAGCCCGCCATAGCTGCCTCATGAAAGTTAGCGACAAGCCGTGCCAAAAACACCCAGCTTGCCGAGCTAACCAGGAATTGTATGGTACCCGTGCCGCCAATATTGATAATTTGCAGCAACAACTCTTTGTGTGGCTTTAGCTGACTGATGTAGAAATGCAAAATTCCTCTTTTTATAAACAAACGGTACAGTTGATACAGAACGCCAATTCCCCGACCAACGGTAGTAGCGATTGCAGCGCCTTTTAAGCCGAGTGCGGGAATCGGTCCCAAACCGTAAATAAGTAAAGGGCATAGAATGATATTGCAGATATTCCCTATCCACAAGCTGCGCATGGCAATGCTGGCGTCCCCTGCACCCCTAAATATGCCATTGATCAGAAAAAGCAGCATGATAACAATATTGCCGCCAAATATTATTTTGGTGTAATATATATTCTTTGCTATCATCCTGTCACTTGCTCCCATCAGGTGCAGGATGGATTGCGCCCAGGTCATCCCGACAATGGATATGATAATGGAAAGTACAATTGCAAAAAGAATGGTTTGTATACCTGCAAGTGCGGCGTCCTGTAGGTTTTTTTCACCCACACGCCGGGCCACCAGCGCCGTTGCAGCCATGCTTAGTCCAATAGCTATGGAATAAACAAGGCTCAGAACCGATTCTGTTAAACCAACGGTAGCCACGGCCTCGTTCCCAAGCTTCCCGACAAAAAATATATCAACAACGGCAAAAACAGATTCCATAATCATTTCCATGATCATAGGAATAGCGAGCAGGAATACTGCCCGGCGAATGCTGCCTTGCGTATAATCCTGCTCGCTGCCTGCCACGGCCTGGCGGAGTAAAGTAAAAAAACGTTTAAATTTTGCCGGGGCCGTAAGTTCAGTCATGAAGATTTATACTACCGCATCCTTAATAGGTGATGCGGCCAATTTTTTGTGATAATAAATGTAAGAGCAAGCCAGCAAGGCGAGGAATACAAACATAGGTGCCCATTGGCTCACGGGGAAGTTCGACGCATACATTGAATACGTTGCGCCGATCATGTCAAATGCAAAGCCTGCATAGGCCCATTCTTTTAGCCTCGGAAATCCAGGAACGAGGATAGCGATGATGCCCAATATCTTAGCTACGGCCAAAAAATGAATTACATACGGTTTGTACCCTAAGTCGGCCATCATTTTTGCACCTTGAGGGTTATCCATGAAACTTCCGATTGCCGACCACAGCATCAATGCCAATATCAGGCCGGTTGTAATCCAGTAAATAATTTTGATTGTTTTCATTTTAATAATAATTAAAGGTTTATTGAATTGGTTGATAATAAAGAATTATAACTCCTGAGCTGAATTTTCTCACGTCAGTAAGTTTCAGCAGTGTTTTATCCAAACTTCCGGTAAACTGAAGCTTGCCGGCCCCTAATATAACAGGATTTATTATTATCCTGTATTCATCAATTATTCCCATTTGTGTAAAAGCCGATACAATACTCCCGCTGCCCAATATCACCATGTCTTTTCCAGGCTGCTGCTTTAGCTTTAAGACTGCTTCTTTAATGTTATCCTTCACCAATGAAGAGTTCTCCCATTCAACTTTATCCAGTGTTTTTGAGAATACAATTTTCTCCAAACTATTCATTTTACCGGCAATAATGGGATCATCGACTTTTACCTCGGGTTTAGTCCAATACGAAGCCATCATCTGATAAGTAACCCTTCCGAATAAAATAATATCAACGGATTCGAGCATTTCCTCCGAGTATTTGAAGAATTCATCATTTACTACATGCCAGTTTAACTCTTTGTTGGGGCCTTCAATGTATCCATCAAGGGAAACCATATTTGATACAATAATTTTTCTCATGGCTGTATTTTATTAATGTACTAAACAAACTTACCGGTAATTGAAAAATTTTAAAGGCGCAACCTATGACAATTTTAGGGGGTAATTACGACATGGCCTTTTATCTGGTCGTAAATTAAGAATTTTTAAAAAAATTAATTTGAGCCTTTTAACAAATTAAATTGAGCTTTTAAACAAAACTATTGCTCTCTGGCCGGGTTACCTTTGTATAAACAAAAATTAAAGCAATGACAAAAATTTGGTTTATAACAGGCAGTTCCCGTGGGTTGGGACGAAGCCTTACAGAAGCAGTATTGGCAAATGGCGACAAGGTTGCTGCCACCGCGAGGAACCCTGAACAGTTAAATGATCTGGTTGAAAAATACCCAGGTCAAATTTTTCCGGTTAAACTTGATGTTACAAATTATCACCAGGTTTATGACGCTGTTGCGGATGCGGTAGCTCATTTCGGAAAAATCGATGTCCTGGTAAATAATGCGGGATTTGGGATCGTTGGCGCTGTTGAAGCCTATACGGATGAGCAAGTACGCAGTCAGCTGGAAACCAACCTGTACGCACCGATAGAAGTAACACGTGCTGTATTGCCTTATATGCGCAAGCAGCGTTCGGGGCACATATTGCAAATCAGCTCTATTGGCGGCCGGGTGGGTAACCCCGGAGTATCTATTTACCAGGCGGCGAAATTTGGCTTGGGCGGTTTTAGTGAGGCCCTGGCAAAAGAAGTGGCAGCGTTAGGCATACGCGTAACCTCCGTTGAGCCGGGTGGTTTCCGTACGGATTGGGCAGGTGCATCTATGACATACGCCCCCAATATTGAAGGCTATGAAACTACCGTCGGCATACGGGCTGAGTTGTTTAGCAGCGGCAAATTTATCCCAATGGGTGATCCCGATAAGGCAGCAAAAGTGATGATTGATTTAGTTGAAAACCCTGAGCCTCCGGTACATTTGATATTAGGCAGCGAAGCAATTGGCATGTTGAAACAAGCTAACGCTGCTCGGGAAGCTGAAATGGAAAAATGGATGCCTGTAAGTATTTCCACCGATCACGATGAAGCGGAGAACTTTTTGGAAACAGAAATGGGTAAGCAGTTTTTTGGTGCGAAGAAGTAGACTGTCCGAATCAGGATTTTCAGGATTTTCCACGAATTATTTGTTTTTATTGCGTTCAAGAGGGCCTTGCCGTTTAAGGATTCGCGAGATGCTGGGTTAATCATAACAATCCTGAAAATCTATTAATCCTGTAAATCCTGATTCTGACAATATTCATAATTTTAGCCCATGTTTAAACATAAAGCAGAAAACGTAATACAACCTATTCTATATTCCTGTTACGACCACATAAGCAGGGAAGGTGAGCATTTTATACCTGAGCATGTGTTCAGTTATATCATGTCGGGCAGCCAGACGCTATTTCTGAAAGATAAAACCTACCATTTTAAGGAAGGAGATTTCAGATTTTTCAGAAAAAATCAGCTCTCAAGATTTATTAAACAGCCGCCGGTTGGCGGTGAATTCAAATCAATATCGGTCTGTATCGACCAGGAAACGCTGCGCAATATAAGTGCCGAAAACGACCTGCACATGGGACATCCTTATACCGGGGAAAGCACATTGTTATTACGACCCAATAGCCTGTTTAAAAATTATATTGATTCGTTAACCCCTTATATTAACGGCAAAAGCGCTTTTAATAAAATGATCACCAATTTAAAAGTGAGAGAAGCGGTAATGATTCTGCTGGAGACTAATCCTGCATTAAAAGATATATTGTTTGATTTTAGTGAGCCGGGAAAAATTGACCTTGAAGCTTATATGAATGAGCACTATAAATTTAACGTGGATATCAGTCGCTTTGCTTATCTCACAGGCCGGAGCCTGGCTACTTTTAAAAGGGACTTTGAAAAGATTTTTAAAACCTCGCCCAACCGATGGCTTCAGCAAAGAAGATTAAACGATGCCTATTACCTGATAAAAGAGAAAGGCCGAAAATCATCAGATGTATATATGGAGGTTGGCTTTAAAGACTTTTCTCATTTTTCATTCGCTTTTAAAAAAACTTACGGGATTTCGCCATCAAGGGTGTAGTAATTATCGACAACATTATTTTGGTGGTTCGCCCTGTACTTTCCTTGCAATTGCAAGTACCATTTTACGTGGCGCAAACCGTGACGCGTTTGCCATGAGGTAATTGAAGAAACCGTGAATAACGGTCATCTTGTTTTTCATCATCGCTTTATAGCCAAATTCTGCTACCTCTTCCGAGGACGGGACCTTTTTGTCTTTAAACAAATTACTTTCCTCTATTGAGGCGGCTTTTTGAAAGCCACTTTCGGTGGCTCCCGGACACAAACACGTTATGTTCACGCCTGTACCTTTCAATTCGTTATACAAAGCTTCACTTAAAAACAAAACATAGCTTTTCGAGGCAAAATAAACCGCCATGGTAGGTCCTGGTTGAAAGGCAGCTGTTGATGCCACATTAAGCACCTTGCCCGACTTGCGCTTAACCATATCCGGAATAAACGAACGACAAAACTTAGTCAGCGATTTTATATTTAAATCAATCATTTGCTCGGTTTTAGTCCAATTGCTTTCCGCAAAAAAGCCAAAATCGCCAAAACCGGCGTTATTTACCAGGTATTCAATTTCTATATTCTCGACCTTACAGGTATCATATACCATTTGTACCTCATCCATTTTACTCAAATCAGCAACGATAACTCTTACGTAAATGTCGTGCTCCTTTCGCAGTTCGTCAGCTAGTTCCATCAGCTTGTCTTTGCTGCGCGCTACTAACACCAAATTGTTTTTCTCACGGGCAAATATTTTGGCGAATTCTAATCCGATACCAGACGATGCACCGGTTATTAATGCGGTTTTCATGATAGTTATTTGTGATTACAAAAGTAAATAGTTAAAACGGCAGAACTGCCTTTTAAGAGATAGGAAAATCAATTCAGAAGCGCTAATATTTTGGAAGATTTTTGTCCGAAAACTCATTCGATCAATTTACAACAGCTATGGCCATTCCATCATGCTCTTTACTGCCTATGGTTTGGATAATTGTGGCCGTTACCTGCTTATTTTCGCTTAGCATTTTATTTAACCTTTGAACGCCTTTAACCTTTTCATCGCCACTATTATTACTCAACACCTTTCCGTCGCGTATTACATTATCGGCAACTATCAGTGTTCCCGGTCTGGAGAGTTTTATTGCCCACTCAACGTATTCGACATAAGGAGGCTTATCTGCATCGATGAATATCATATCAAATGGGCCTATCCCTTCAGCTTCTATGGCTGGCAAAAGTTCAAGGGCCTTGCCTACTCTTATGTCAACAATTGGATCTAAACCGGCTTTGGTAATGTTCTCCCGGGCAATATCTGCGTTTGCTTGTTCCAGTTCAAGCGTTACCAAGCGACCATCGTGCGGCAACGCCCGTCCCAACCATATAGTACTATAGCCACCAAGAGTGCCCAGTTCAAGTATTTTTTTTGAATTATTTAAACGAGCTAAAACCTGCAAAAATTTACCCTGGTTTGCTGACACATTTGCTCCGGGCATGGTTGTGTTTTTCACCGACTTACGCGCACTTTTTAAAGCGCCGTCTTCCTCACCAAGCAACCCGCCTATGTATTTGTCAACTGATTTGAAAAGTTTTTTACTCATCTTTTTTTGACTGATTTTTTAAAATGTCATTTCAGCTAACGACAAATTGGCCTTCAGCAGGATGTTTATCGCATTCTGCTAATTTACTACTATGATGGCCATACCGTCATGCTCTTTTGTGCCAACGGTTTGTATAATCGTAGCCGTTACCTGTTTATTTTCGCTTAGTATTTTGTTTAACTTTTGTACGCCCTGTACCTTGTCGTCATCGGTATTCTTGTCTAAAACTTTTCCTTCACGTATTACATTATCAGCAACGATCAGCGTACCCGGCCGGGAGAGTTTTAGTGCCCATTCAAAATATTCGGGATATGGGGGTTTATCGGCATCAATAAATATCATATCAAAAGGACCTGCGCCTTCCGCTTCAAGCGCCGGCAAAAGATCAATTGCTTTACCTACTCTAATTTCAACCAATTTGTCTAAACCCGCTTTGATGATGTTTTGACGTGCTACATCGGCGTGTTTTTGCTCCAGTTCGAGCGTTAAGAGATGGCCGTCGGGCGGCAATGCCCGGCCAAGCCAAATGGTGCTGTAGCCGCCCAGTGTCCCAATTTCCAATATCTTTTTCGCATTGCACAGCCGCGCCAATACCTGTAAAAATTTGCCTTGGTTGGCTGATACACTGATAGCCGGTATATCGGCCTTTTTCATTGATTTTATTGTACCCTTTAGTGCATCGTCTTCAGCGCCTAATAATTTGCCTATATACTGGTCAACTGATTTAAAAAGTTTCTTTCCCATAATTGTGATGTTTAAGTTTCAAAAGTATCAATTTCAGCTGAACAGCAAAGGGATAGCTTCAATTTCAAATAGTTCTGTATTAAAAAGCATTACACCGTTGTTAAACTGGCAACGCGCCACGCAAGGACCATAAACCCATTGCAGTTCATCAGCCAGTTTATATTTTCCGAATGGGTTTCTTTCTATCCGCTCGTCGTTGCAAATACTTACTCCTTCAAAATGCATGTGCCCCGAAAACCCTGTTTTGCAGCCATGCTGAGCTATAAAGGCGAGGTGTTCATGATATTCTTCGGCCATTTTAGGGAAACAAGCTTTAACGCCGTGCAAATCAGGATAGGCAAAATGTGAAAAAAATACTTTGTGCCCATCAAATTCCCGTACGGCAAATTCGGGTATCGATTCAAGGTAAGTCTTGTCTTTTGCCGTTAATAACGAGTTCAACTGGACATCTTCATATAAGAAAACGCGATTGTCACTAAACTTTTTTCTTTCGTAAAAATCCAGCTCATACCAATTATTCGGGAAATCGATACCGCCTGTGTAGCGTGGCATTTTTTTTACCTGGTAAAGGTCGTTATTGCCGATCACTACAGTAGTGCAGTTTGCCTTGACCATAGCTATACACTCGTGGGCATTCCGGGTATCCAGGTAATGATAAGTGTTAACCTTATAACCAATAATGTCGCCCAGACAAATCACCTCGTCGCAACCGGCCCCTTCAAGCACCTCAAAAGCATTTTTTAACGCTATAACATCCTCATGAATATCGCCGATGATCCCAATCTTCATATTTATTTTTATAAACTATTATTCAGCACATCCATGGCCTTTCCCTCTGCAATTAAGGGTTGTACGCCATTTGTATAGTCAGCCAGATATTTTATCACGCCATCAACAAAAACATATGAAACGGATGCAAAAGACTTTTCACTGCTGAATC
>DASXMZ010000354.1:0-2972 GCA_036495385.1 Mucilaginibacter sp.
AAGGTAGCCGAAATAACATAAATGGGTATTTCCCGTTCATGCATTTCGTTAAAAAAATGATACCAGTATTCGTATTTGGTAAAAAAAGCCAGCCTGGGTTGTATTGTATCAATAAACTCCCGGGCATTCTTTTCAGTATCCAGGGGAAGATAATACACGGCATCAGCCAAAAGCGTATTCTTTCGTATCTCATATCCCGAAGGCGAAAAGAAAGTTATAACTATTTTACTTTCCGGATATAAAGCCCGGAGTTCTTCCAAAACAGGACTACCCTGCTCATATTCGCCCAGAGAAGCGAAATGGAACCAAATGCTATCATTAAACCGCAATAGTTTTTGATTTTTGCGCCCACTTAACCAAAGCTTGGCCTTATTATTGAAGAGAGAGGCAAAACAAATGGCGTAGAAATATAAACGGATTCCGGTTTTATATAATAAGTGCATTTTAATTATGAATTATTAACTTCGCAGGGCATAAAAGTAATCACAAAAAAAAGAAATATCTATGAAAATTGCTGTTGTAGGAACAGGATATGTTGGCCTCGTCACGGGTACATGTTTAGCTGAAACCGGTAATCAGGTTATTTGCGTTGATATCAATGAACAAAAAGTAAAAATGATGCAGCACGGCCAATTGCCGATTTATGAACCCGGACTCGAACAACTTTTCCATCGGAACATCCATCAAAAAAGATTGCACTTCACCTCCAATCTCGCCGAAGCGATTGCCGAAGCTAAAATAATATTCCTGGCATTACCCACCCCCCCAGGCGGTGACGGATCTGCCGATTTGAGTTATGTTTTAGGTGCCGCTAAGGACATCGCAAAACTTATTACCGAATACAAAGTAATTGTAACAAAGTCAACAGTGCCGGTTGGGACAGCCGACAAAGTAACCGCTGTAATGAAAGAAAATACCAAAACAGAATTCGCGGTTGTTTCAAATCCTGAATTTTTGCGTGAGGGTGTGGCAGTGGAAGATTTTATGAAACCTGACCGTGTTGTTGTTGGCACAAAAGATGAACGTGCACGAAAGCTGATGGCCGAATTATACGGGCCGTATGTTAGGCAGGGTAATCCGGTAATCTTTATGGATGAGCGATCATCGGAGCTGACCAAATATGCAGCTAATTCGTTTCTTGCTACCAAAATTTCTTTCATGAATGAAATCGCAAACTTATGCGAATTGGTTGGTGCCGACGTTGATATGGTAAGACGGGGAATTGGGGCAGATGAACGTATCGGAAGAAGGTTCCTGTTTTCGGGAATAGGTTATGGCGGCAGTTGTTTCCCAAAAGATGTACAAGCACTGGCGAAATCTGCCGAAGAAAATAAATATGATTTTAAAATTCTGAATTCCGTAATGGAAGTTAACACTATTCAAAAAACCGTATTGGTTGAGAAAGTGAAAAAGTATTTTAATGGCGATTTGAAAGGCAAAAAGTTTGCGCTATGGGGTCTTGCTTTTAAACCCGAAACAGATGACATAAGAGAAGCACCATCGCTGTACATTATCGAAGACTTAATAAATGCGGGGGCAACCATAACAGCATTTGATCCCGAAGGCATGAAAAATGTGAAAAATTTAATTGGCGATAAGATCAAATATGCTGATGATCAATATGATGCGTTGAAAGACGCCGATGCTTTATTAATAGTTACGGAGTGGTCAGTATTCAGAACGCCCGATTTCGACCAGATGGAGTCACTTTTGAAAAGTAAGGTTATATTCGATGGCCGTAACTTGTACGACCTTCAGAAAATGTCAGAGTATGGCTATTACTATAACAGTATCGGAAGAAAATTAATCACCAAATGACGGAACGAAAACGTATGCTTATAACCGGCGCTGCCGGATTCTTAGGTTCGCATTTATGCGACAGGTTTATTAAAGAGGGTTATCACGTTATTGGTATGGATAACCTGATTACCGGTGACCTCAGAAACGTTGAACATTTATTTAAACTTGAAAATTTTGAGTTTTACAATCACGATGTTTCAAAGTTCGTTCACGTACCCGGCGATTTGCATTACATACTTCACTTTGCATCGCCGGCAAGCCCTATTGATTATTTAAAAATACCCATACAAACTTTAAAAGTAGGTTCTCTGGGCACGCATAATCTTTTAGGTCTGGCGCGCGCTAAAAAAGCCAGGATGCTTATTGCGTCGACATCGGAAGTTTATGGCGACCCGAATATAAACCCGCAACCCGAGGAATACTGGGGCAATGTAAACCCCGTGGGCCCCCGCGGTGTTTATGACGAGGCCAAACGTTTCCAGGAAGCGATAACTATGGCTTACCATACGTTTCATGGCCTGGAGACCCGGATTGTTAGAATATTTAATACCTATGGCCCGCGCATGCGGCTAAACGACGGACGCGTACTGCCTGCATTTATAGGGCAGGCGTTAAGGGGCGAATCATTAACTATGTTCGGCGATGGCTCACAAACGCGGTCGTTTTGCTATGTCGATGATCTGGTCGAGGGTATCTACCGGTTATTATTCAGCGATTATGCCCAGCCGATGAATATTGGTAACCCTGATGAAATTACAATACGCGAGTTCGGCGAAGAAATTATTAAACTAACCGGTACCGACCAGAAAATGGTGAGCCTGCCTTTGCCTACTGATGATCCGAAACAACGCAGGCCGGATATTACCAAAGCAAAACGGATTTTAGGTTGGGAACCAAAAATTTCAAGGAGCGAGGGACTGAAAATAACCTACGAATATTTTAAATCCCTGCCCGAAAAAGAGATACAACATAAAGATTTTACCTATTATAACAAGCAATAATGTCGAAAATACTGGTTACCGGCGGTTTAGGATTTATAGGTTCGCATACGGTGGTTGAATTAGTTAGCGCAGGTTATGAGCCAGTGATTGTTGACGACCTTTCCAACTCAAATCCAAAGATATTAGATCAGCTAAGCAAAATCATCGGCTTTAAGCCTGCTTTCCATAAAT
>DASXMZ010000355.1:0-9953 GCA_036495385.1 Mucilaginibacter sp.
TCCCCAAACAAACCTATCGAAACCGGGCAAATATATATTCACCGGATGGCATACTTGCATTAACTGTACCGGTTGTTAAGGGTTCAAAAACGCATACTAAGATAAAGGATGTAAAGATAAGCTATGATTTCGACTGGCAGCGTTTACATTGGTTAAGTCTGCAGGCATGTTATCGCAGGTCCGCATATTTTGAATATTACGAAGATGAACTGGTTATATTCTATGAGAAGAAATACCCGTTCTTGTTTGACTATAATGAACAGTTTTTACAGTTTATCCTTTCAAAAATTAAGATGCAGGTAAGTTTAAACTACACCGAAAGTTTTGAAGACGAGTATCCACGGCTTGTCGACTTTCGGGACTCAATAAGCCCCAAAAAAGAATCACATTTTGATCAGAAACCTTACTTTCAGGTTTTTGAAGAGCGTATGGGGTTTATGAAAAATCTTAGTATTGTTGACCTCTTGTTTAACCAGGGGCCGCAGGCGGTAAACTATTTGTAGATAAAACTACATGAAGCCATTCTTTTTTCTATTTTTATAAAGCTTATCACATATATGAAAAAAACTCTACTCTCGTTATTAAGCGTCGTGTTATTTAAAACGGCTTTTACCCAAAATACAAATGCAGATTCCATTTTTCTAAAGCATGTAAATTCTATAGAGATTTCAACTACTGACTTTAACAAATTACTTCCTTTAATAATTCAACCCGGAAAGAACAACCAGGAAAAGCTCACATTGGTATATTATTGGGTTTATCAGCATATTTCTTTTGATACAGAAAGATTTTTAAAAACGGGGCCATTGCAACCTATAAGTCTAAGTGAAACATTAGGTTCAGGAAAGGCACTTTGTTATGAATACAATGAATTTATTGATGCCGCTTGCAGATATTTAAAAATACCTGGCTATAACATAGAAGGCTACGTAAAATACTATGGTTTTGAAGCTGGACAGTCCTTTACGCAAAATAATCACATTTGGTATGTCGTCAATATTGATGGTAGCTGTAAAATGATTGATCTTCTGTGGGCTTGTGGTACATTGTCAATAAAGGGTGATAATTACACTTTTAGAAAAAAACTCCACAAAGAGTTTTTCTTGGTGAATCCCGAAAATTTCGGCAATACACATTTGCCAGCCGATCCTATTTGGCAATTTGAAAATCAATCATTAAAAATGTCGGGGTTTATCAGTAAAATAAACGGTATAGACAGTACTCAACGTAACGCTTATGTTAATTATGCCGATACAATCAACAAGATGAATAAACTAAATACAGATGAACGAGAATTAAAATCTGCTATTCGCGCTTACAGTTTTAATCCGGAAAATCCCAATCAACTAATTATAGTTTACTACAATCAGGCAGTTGCATTGGTTAATAACGTAATGGCTACGAAAATGGAATTGACAAAAGCTAAGAATTTTTTTATTGAATCAAAGATGTTGATTACAAGATCTAAAGATAACGATATCCAATCATTAAGCCCGGTTTGCGAAAAAGGCATTAAATCCATTGAACTGCGGTTAAAGCAAGTAAAGAACTGACCATCTTATCCGGGATATTATCACCCCCTGGGTTTACTGCATTTGCAACAAAGCCGTTACTATTTTATTCCCGAAAAAATTCTATTGAAATTTGCACGTTATTTGTAATCAATAAAAAAACGATTTTTACAGTGGGTAGTCTCAATTCAGCTAAAATATTTTTCTGCTTTGCTGTATTGTTATTTGTTGCAAAGCCTTTTTTGGGCTTTACTATGTTTAGCCGCATGCATCCCCCTGCCGCAGAAAATATTTTTGTAAAGGCGTTTACCAAACGTAAACTCGAAGATCCTGAGAACAACAATTTTAGTGCTATTCAAAAAAAATTGGCCGATCCGGTTAGGCAGTTTATTTTGCGTTTTTCTTTTCTATTAAGTATTCTTTTCCCGGCTCTTTATGCGCCCGGAATTAATATAACCAATCTTTTCTTAAAAAAATTAAGGTTAAGCCTTTCCCCCCGTGAGCACACCTATTTGCTTAACGGAAAACTTATTATTTGATATTCTTATGTTAATCGCCGTTCGCGGTATTTTGCGAACGGAAAACAGCTGGTAGTTTAACTATTTATCTGTTTTTGTTATTATTTTTTAATTTAATTTAAGAATCAATGTTAAGTTTCAAAAGGTGCTCATGTATGGTATTATTGCTATTAACGGCAATAACCGTTAAAGCACAACAAACATCACCACCAATCACTTTAAAAGAATTATTAAACAGGGTAAATCAAAAAGCTCCCCAGCTCCTGACTGATTCTGCCGCTATTATAGTAAAAACGGCACAAGCTGCCGAAGTACGCAACAACTGGCTGCCTAATTTAAATTTAAATTACCAGGCGGATATAGGTACCAGTAACAACGTTGTCGGTCCGTATTTTGGCTTCGGCATTGTACCTTCAAGCACTGGTGGGGTTCACACCACAAGTGTAACTACTGCTGCATCAACAAATCTTGGTATTGCAGCGCTTGATTGGGAAGTATACAACTTTGGGAAATATGGCGCTCAAAATAAAGTTGCCAGCTCAGACATAACAGTTGAGCAAAACCAATATGCCCAATCAAAATACTATTTACAAGCTTATACTATAGGCGATTATTTACAATTGCTTCGTTTGGAGAATTTTCTGGGTATTCAATACGACAACATCCAACGTACCCAGGAAATAATGCGCTCTATCCGCTCGCTTGCAAAAAGCGGGGTTAAAGCAGGCGTAGATACCAGCGTGGCCGAAGCCGAATTATCAAAAGCGAGGCTAAATTACATCGAAGTAAATAATCAGTTAAAACAGGTGCAATTGCAGCTTTCGGCAGTTACAGGCGTTCCTTACCAATCAATCGTACCGGATACCACAGTTGAAATGACCCTGATCAATCAGCCGACGGCTTATTTGTTCCCGCCAGATACGGCAAATCATCCGTTGATCAACTTTTACAAATCTGTTTATCAAAACAGCCTGCAACGGGAAGACCTGGTAAAAAAACAATATAATCCTAAAATACTGGTCGAAGCCGCTACCTGGGGAAGAGGCTCGAGTATTAGTCCCGATGATCAATATAACAGCCTTTCTACCGGCTATGGTTTTCAAAGAGGCAATTATCTGGTCGGCCTGGGGATATCCTATAACTTGTTCGACCTTAGGAAAAAGCAGTTAAAATTGCGTACCCAAAAGGCCAACACAGACTACAACGAAAAAAAACTACAGGAGCAGCAACAGCTACTTGCTATTAGCGCCAATCAGGCCGATGTTGAAATGCAAACAGCGTTAAACCGCCTGCAGGAAATCCCTAACCAGTTAAAGGCAGCTAATGCGAGCTACAGGCAACAGTTGTCATTATATAGAAACGGATTATCGAATATCGTAGATCTGGATGCGGCGCTCAATATACTTTACCGTGCCGAGACGGATTATATGCAGGCTAAATACGATTATACCAATGCATTATTCCAGAAAGCAATAACCGAAAACCAGGTAAATACCATTTTAAACTTAATTAAATAAATTCAGCTATGTCAATGGTCACATCCGCACTGAAAAGGCCCATCACCGTAGTGGTGGTTACCATGAGCCTTTTAATATTTGCAGTGCTCAGTGCAATAAATATACCGATAGATATTTTTCCAAAGCTAAATCTTCCAACCATTTATGTAATAGAATCATACGGTGGCATGTCTGCCCAACAGATGGAGGGTTTCTTTTCCACCCGTTTGCAGGATCAGTTCCTGTATGTTGATGGGGTAAAAAATATCAGCAGTAAAAGCATACAAGGCTTAACACTTATAAAAATTTCATTCTATGAATCTACCAATATGGCGGAAGCTTCGGCCCAGGTAGCTTTACAGGTAAACAGGGCTCAGAGCTTTTTCCCTCCTGGTGCATTACCGCCGCAGGTAATACGATACGACGCTTCTTCGTTACCCGTTGGAGAACTTGTATTAGATAGTAAGAACGAAAGTTTGAAAGACATTTATGATTTGGCGGCCACGCGCATCCGCCCAATGTTTGCAACCATTCCTGGCTTGTCGGCTCCGCCGCCATTTGGTTCAAACGCCCGGACGATTGTTTTTAGCATTGATCCGAACAAATTGCGAAGTTTTAATCTTACACCAGATGAGGTTGTGGATGCTTTAGCCAAATATAACGTAATGTCTCCGTCAGGTAATTTGCGCATAGGCGATTTCATGTATTTAACAACGATGAATTCACTCATTAAAAACTCAGCGAATTTTGGCAATATACCCGTGCTCACCAAAAACGGTGTACCTATTTATATAAAGGATATAGCAAGGGTTACCGATGCAGCCGATGTTACGGTGGATTATGCACTGATAAACGGCAAGCGTTCTGTTTATATTCCGGTAGTTAAAACAGCTTCAGCATCGACATGGTCCGTAGTACAAAACTTAAAAAGCAAGCTGCCCGAAATGCAAAATCTGTTGCCAAATGACGTAAAGATATCTTACGAGTTTGACCAGTCGGTATTCGTGATAAATGCTGTAAAAAGTTTGCTGACCGAGGGAGGACTTGGCGCGTTGCTTACCGGCTTAATGGTGTTATTATTTTTGAGCGACTTAAGAAGTAGTTTAATCGTAGTAATTACCATTCCTGTTTCTATATTAATAGGTGTGCTTCTATTAAGTCTATTTGGTCAAACCATCAACATCATGACCTTAAGCGGACTGGCGCTGGCTATCGGGATCCTGGTCGACCAGGCTACAGTGACGATAGAAAACATACACCAACACCTGGAAATGGGCAAACCCAAACGATTGGCTATTTACGATGCCTGCGAAGAAATATCGTTCCCGCTTCTATTAATACTGCTTTGTATCCTTGCGGTATTTGCGCCGTCCTTTCTGATGAATGGCGTGCCAAAAGCCATGTTTTTACCGTTATCGCTGGCTATCGGTTTAACCATGATCGTGTCATATGTGCTGGCGCAAACCCTGGTACCTATCTTAAGTAACTGGATGATCAAAGCGGAAAGATACCATCCATATCATCATGATAAAAAGCACGCCCACGCAGGACTAGCATTAGATAGAAAAGAGGAACTTCAAGTTAATAAACACCTGAAAGCAGAGCAGCAGCATCCCGAACAAAATAACTTTTTCGAAAAGGTAAAAGCCCGGTTCATCAAAATAATTACCGGGCTGATGCCACGTAAAAAACTTTATGTCCCAATTTATTTAGTGGTCGTAATATTCCTTGCGGGTTTAGGTTTTGCCATTATCGGTAAAGATATGATGCCGAAACTAAATAATGGCCAGTTTCAGATCCGCATGAAAGAACCTCAGGGGACCCGGCTGGAACGCACTGAAGATAAATTTAAAGAGGTATTGCATATCATTGATCAAACGGTTAACAATCATGTAAAGATTACTTCAGGATACATTGGTTTGGTGCCGAGCAGCTTTGGCAGCAGTAATTTATACGTTTTTAATACAGGAACGCACGAGGCTGTTTTACAGGTAAACCTGGATGAGGATTACAAAGTGAACATGGATGAGTTAAAAGATGCATTGCGTAAAAATATAGCGCATGCTATGCCCGAATTGAGCATAACTTTTGAACCCATTGACATGACCGAAAAGATCATGAGCCAGGGCGCCAATACGCCAATTGAGGTGCAAGTTGCGGGAAAGGACATGGGACAGATTGAAACTTATGCAAATAAAGTAGTCACAAAACTGAAACAAATCCCCTACCTCAGGGACGTTCAGATAAATCAGCCATTAAATTACCCGATTATCGCTATAAAACTTGACCGTTTGAAGGTTTCACAACTAGGACTAAATGTGAGCGATATTGCCCGTTCGGTAACTGCAAGTACTTCCTCAAGCCGTTTTACACTGAAAAACTTTTGGCTGGATGAAAAAAACTCCTACACCTACCAGGTGCAGGCGCAGATACCTGAATATGTAATGAATTCGATGGACGAGCTAAAGGAAATACCATTGGTAAAAGGCCAGAGCAGTCCAACGCTGGCCGATGTTGCGACCTTTAAGGACACAATAGCTCCAGGTGAATACGACCGTACTGGTCCAAGGCGTTTTATAACCGTAAGCGCAAATATTTACAAGAAGGACCTTGGAACGGCTACCACGGCAGTGCAAAAGGCGGTTAAATCGGTTGGGACCCCACCGAAGGGGCTAATTGCTACAATAGAGGGTATGTCGAGCTTGTTGACAGAGACACTAAACAGTCTGCAAAATGGATTATTGTTCGCTGTATTGGTTATCTTTTTATTGCTTGCAGCAAATTATCAATCTTTTAAGGTATCTTTATGTGTATTATCCACTATTCCGGCGGTAATATTAGGCTCTATAACCGCGTTGCTGATTACAGGTTCAACACTCAATTTGCAATCGTATATGGGAATGATCATGTCAACCGGTGTATCCGTTGCTAATGCCATCCTCATCGTTACCAATGCCGAAAAGTTAAGGCTCGAATACAAGGTCGCCAGCCGTGCTGCTATTACCAGCGCATCTATCCGTTTGCGCCCCATCCTGATGACTAGCTTTGCTATGATTGCCGGTATGATCCCGATGGCATCGGGCATGGGTGAAGCCGGCGAACAGTCAGCTCCACTTGGTCGTGCGGTAATCGGAGGGCTGTTTGCCTCAACACTGGCGGCATTATTTATATTACCAATGGTTTTTGCGTGGGTACAAAATAAAACTACCTACGACGATCCATCATTAATGCCCGAAGAATCAATTGAAACCACTCATTAAAACATTCAAAACCATGAAATATAGTTCTTATATGTTGTTAGCTGCTGTTAGCTTATTTGCAGCTTGCTCAGGAAATCAAAAACCGGTCGACCTCACCAGTGCGCCGACAAAAACCACCACCAATAAATATCAATTGGGAACCGTAGCCGAAAAAGCACTGTCAACTTCGGCGCGGCTGCCGGGGCAGTTAGTCCCTTTTAATGAAGTTAATATTTTTCCGAAAGTGAACGGATTTGTAAAACAGTTATTTGTCGACCGCGGTTCCATAGTTAAAAAAGGGCAATTGCTGGTGATACTTGAAGCTCCGGAAATGGAATCACAATTGGAAGCAGCCAATTCCCAGTATCTGCAGGCCCAGGCAGATGCCCAGGCCAGCAAAGAGAAATACGAAAGATTAAAAGAAGCGGCTAAAGAGCCGGGTTCTGTATCGCCTTTGGATCTGGATAATGCCAGTTCACAAATGAAGGCTAATGATGCTAAGGCACAGGCAGAACGTTCTAACGTAGGTTCTGTAAAAACAATGCTCGGTTACCTTCGGATTTATGCGCCATTTGACGGCATGATCATTCAACGAAATGTTTCACCCGGCGCGTTAGTTGCGCCTGGCAAAACAAGCGATCAACCTATGCTTATTCTTCAGGATATTCATAAAATGCGCCTTACTGTAAGTATACCGGAGGATTACGTAGATAAAGTGGATTTAAATAAACCGGTTACCTTCACATTTAATGCCCTGCCCGGACAAGAGCAGACTGCAAAAATAAGCCGGTCCGCTAATTCTTTAGGCAGTATGCAGCAGGAGGCGATTGAGATTGATGTGCTTAATACAAACGGTCGACTAAAACCAGGCATGTATGCCGAAGTGCAGATACCTATGCTGTCAGGTGCGAAATCACTGTTAGTCCCAAACAATGCAATTATCCGGTCAACCGAGCACGAATATATAATTAAGGATAGCGACGGTAAAGCTGCGCTGGTGAATATTAAAGAAGGGTTGGTAAGTAACGATTCAACTGAGGTGTTCGGCAATATCAAACCTAACGATAAAGTACTGCTCCACGCATCGGATGAGATAAAACAGGGGGATAATATTCAATAAAGCTATAGGTGTTTCATTGTTTTATAGCCGGCAGCGTTTAGACGTTGCCGGTTTTTTTTATAATATATTCAGTACCAAGTGTTTAAATAATAATTTCTAAAATTTTCATCTTTTTTTAAATAAACATTTGTGAATTAAAATAATAAATATAATTTTACACTACTAAATTGATAGACTTTATAGATATTAAAACGAAAATGAAAGCTTTTAAACAGTATCATCAGCCCTTTCTAACACCGATAATGTGTTTTAAGATTACGGACAGTTGTTGTTGTTGCGACTAGTTGTAAAGGTCTTAGATGTTGTAAGGAGTTGAAATGAAAATAAAAATCATCACACTTACAACCATTTCAACCTCTACAACTTATTCAACACCACCCTGATAACATAATTAACAAACTTTTCACGATTAAACTTTACTAATGAAATTACCTTATGTAATTGCAGCTGTACTCCTATTGAGTATACTTTTTACAACCACCACACTAAAAGCACAGCAAAACGACGACCTGATTAACATACTTCTTAAAAAGAATGTAATCAGTCAAAAAGAGGCCGACTCAATACGCGCCGACCAGGCAATAAAAGAGCAAGCCAGGAAAGACAAAGAGAACCAACATGGTATAACTATAGGGAGCAAAGCCCTTCAAATAAGCGGTTTGATACAAACCGAGTACCAGGGATTTCAGCAAACCGGTGTAAACAACGCTTTTAGCCTTCATCGTGCCCGTTTGGATGTTAAAGGCGATATTGACGATAACTGGAATTATGAGGTCTATACCGAATTCGCCGGAACGACAAAATTGCTGGATGCCTATTCCGCTTACAAAATTGCAGATTATTTAAAATTTACGGCAGGCCAGTTTAAAGTCCCTTTTTCAATTGAGAGCCTTATCGCAGATAGCCAGCTTGAATTTATTGATCGCTCACAGGTAGTCAATGCACTTGTGGGCAGGCAAACTGATGTTATCGGCAATCAAAATGGCCGTGATTTAGGAATCCAGATCAATGGCAGTTTCTTAAAAATCGATGGTCACTACTTGTTTGACTATACCCTTGGTGTTTTTAATGGCGCAGGTTATGATGTAACTACAGACAACAACAGCCATAAGGATATAGTGGGAAGGTTTGGCGTACACCCAATTAACAACCTTGTGGTATCAGCCAATTTTTATGACGGACAGGGCTATTATGGCACCCCGGCAAAGAATCAGCTGCGAAATCGTGGTGGCGTCGATGCAAGGTATGTGATAGGCGGGTTATCACTGCAGGCTGAATATGATAAAGGCACCGACGGCATTATAAAAAGAGACGGCTGGTACGGACAGGCAGGTTATTTCATTATTCCAAAAAAATTACAGCTCGCTGCTAAGTATGATATCTACGATCCAAATAAAAAAATAGCTACAGACCGTACCGAAATCTATACTGGCGCTGCAACTTACTTCTTTAATTCGTGGGCAAGATTTTCTGTGAACTACCTCGACCGTCACGAAGAAACCGCCACTCAAATCAAAAACAACATATTGGAAGCTCAACTGCAGCTTACATTTTAACAATGATGTATATGAAAAAATTAATATTTAAACAACAAACAATTATAGCGGTTATCGCTGCTGCAGCTGTCTTAATCATCGCATCTTCGTTTGTTAAGAGCAATAATGTCCAGCCATCCGCCGACGAACTCGACGGCACAATAAGCATCTCCGGGGCATTTGCCCTCTATCCCATCACGGTAAAATGGGCCGACGAATTCAAAAAACTCCACCCGAACGTAAAGTTCAATATTTCTGCTGGCGGTGCCGGCAAAGGGATAACAGATGCCCTTTCCGGATTGGTTGACATCGGTCTGGCTTCAAGAGATATTGATCCGGCAGAAGTTAAAAAAGGCGCTTACACGGTTTATGTAACTAAAGATGCGGTTGTCCCGAGCTTTAATACCGCCAACCCTAATGCGGCAGCTTTGCTTGTAAAAGGGGTTAAAAGAAGCCAGTTTTTGGATGTATTTGTTAACGGAGGTATTAAAAACTGGAACCAGTTGGGCGGAAAGGTTTCGGTTCCTATTCATG
>DASXMZ010000356.1:0-2893 GCA_036495385.1 Mucilaginibacter sp.
CAGCAACGACATCTGATTTTAGGTATCAATCCCGGCAGGTTTGGCGGTGGCTTAACGGGTATCCCTTTTACCGATCCTAAGCGACTGGTAACCGAATGCAATATCCCTTATACAGGCAAAGTAACTCACGAGCCATCGTCAGTTTTTGTTTACGAAGTGATCAATGCTTACGGCGGGGCAGAGGTATTCTACAAGCAATTTTATATCAATTCACCTTGTCCGCTTGGTTTTACTTCCATTGATGGTGCAGGAAAGGAAAAAAACTACAATTATTACGAGAGCAAAGAATTGATAGCCGCGGTTAAAGATTTTATGATTGATAATATCCGTAAACAAATCGCCTTAGGCATAAATACCGATTTGTGTTTTTGCTTTGGTACCGGTAAGAATGAAAAATTCCTGAATAAACTTAACGATGAATATGGTTTTTTTAAAAAGATTGTGGCGCTTGAACATCCGAGGTTTATTATGCAATATAAGGCTTTGAGTAAACAGGTTTATGTTGATAAGTATATTTCCGCTTTTAAAGCAGCGGATTCGTAAGAGCCGAAAATGCACACATAATCTCCGGTGATAAATTTGTAAAATTGAAAACTAGTTGATAAAGCGCCATTTATCAAAACCCTATCTCCGGCAACCCGTACTCCGCTCTAATTTTTACATATTCATCTTTTGGTAGTTGAACCAATAGGGGATTATCCTTTGCTTTTATCCAGTGCAGTATTCTTAACAAATCCGCTTCTTTCATGGCGGTGCAGCCGGCTGTTCCTGAATGGTCACTTCCCCATATGTGCATAAAAATGCAGGAGCCATCTCCGGGGACAACTGTACCCGAGTTATGGTTTATAAATAGCCCCCATTTGTAATAATCTTTTTGCAGGTGCATAAGCTCAAAGCTTTTGTAGTCACTTTTCGCAGGATCATTGTTTATTAGGGTATTGTAATGAGCCGAGGTCATATCATCTACACAAATAAGCGTGTCGGTCGCTTTTACGTAAGGATTATTTATCCATTTAGCATCTTCATAATTTGCATAACCAAATGCGGTTCCTATCGTAAAAAAACCAGCCGGCGATTTCATGTCGCCTTCTTTTTTGATTGGCGCATTTTCAATCGATAAGGGTACAATTCCGTCACCAACACCCAACCCTTTACTGCCAACTACAATTGCATTATTGAATTCTAGTACCCATTTGTCATTATTCTTTTCAAATACATAAATAGTGCCCTGTAAATTATTCCATCCATCGGTAACCACAACCATTAACTGCCGGGAAGGCGGTAGAAGTGAAGTTTGCGCAAATGCTGTACCAGTGAACAAGCAGATTAAAATTATTATGGCAACCTGTGGCAGTTTTTTCATAGTGCAAAATAGTAATATTTGAAACAAACCGCTGTCCTTCAACTCTAAATCTAAGATATCTAAAGATTAATTGTCACTAATTCAGATAGTAATGAAAAAACGATTTTTTTGAGCTGGTTTCTTATTTACGTATTAAATAGTCTCAGCGGTTATTTTATTCATCATGTGCTTTTAGGTAATACCTACAAACAGATTGCTTCCGCTTTACATGCCGATGTAAAAGACAGGCTGTGGGCCTTTATTATAATAAGCATCAGCAGTTCTTTCTTTACTTTTATTTATTCCCAATGGCGAAGAAGTGCTACCGTTACTGAAGGTTTAAAATTTGGCCTATTTGCGGGTATCTGGATTACGTTCAGTGAATATTTTAGCGCCTATGCTTCGTCTGACGCTATACCGCTTTCGCTTACGATAGAATGGATTGTTTTAGGTCTGCTGCAGTCCTGCTTCGCAGGTTACATCCTGGCATTGATTTATAACTATAGAAATGAAAAACCTGTGCCAACCTTTTAGAAAACTGTGCTGATTGGGTTGGCATATGCAGTGAAAAAATGTCAAGGATTGACTTTTTATTCTGATATTTATATGATTTTAGACACCACCTTTAATGCTGAAGCGTCCCCTTTTAGTAACCGTTTGTTTTTTACTTGCAGCTTTCTCCAAAGCGCAAGAAAAAAACACCGCCTATAATGAGCCGTATCGCTTACAAGTACATTTTTCACCAAAGGAAAAATGGATGAACGACCCAAACGGAATGATTTACTGCAAAGGCACGTATCATTTGTTTTTTCAATATTACCCCAATGATATACTTTGGGGACCTATGCATTGGGGACATGCTGTAAGTAAAGATCTTATTCACTGGAAACAGTTGCCGATAGCATTGTATCCGGATAGTTTGGGCTATATATACTCTGGAAGCGCAGTTATCGACGAGCATAATACGACTGGTTTTGGAAAAAAAGGTCTGATACCGCTCGTTGCGATCTTTACACATAGCGACCCGAAAGGAGAAAAAGCCGGAGCCAACGATTTCCAAAACCAAAGTATTGCCTTTAGCCTTGACGATGGAAATACCTGGACAAAATATAAAGGTAACCCCGTGCTGAAAAATCCCGGAATTAAGGATTTCAGGGATCCGAACGTAAATTGGTACGAACCGGGGAAGGAATGGATCATGGCTTTAGCCACAAAAGACAGAGTAACATTTTACTCTTCACCCAATTTGAAGAACTGGTCAAAGAGGGGAGATTTTGGCGATACCAAAGGTTCACACGCTGGGGTTTGGGAATGCCCTAACCTTTTTCCGCTTAAAGCAGATGGTAAAACCTATTGGATATTGATAGTAGGGGTTAATGCCGGTGGTCCAAATGGTGGATCAGCAACACAGTATTTTATAGGAAATTTTAATGGCAAAACATTTACAGCTATCGATAATAAAATCCGGTGGATTGATTACGGGCCCGATGACTACTCAGGTGTGACATGGTCGAATACAGGTAACCGGAAAATATTTTTAGGATGGATGGG
>DASXMZ010000357.1:0-4049 GCA_036495385.1 Mucilaginibacter sp.
ACCGGGCACCACCGTTGTGGCAAGTGCTCTCACCGCGTCTCTAATCGCAGTAAAGTCTGCCGTACTATAATATTTCCGGTGACGCTCCCGAAAAGGTATGCTTGCCGAAAGAAATATATTACTCAATTCGGACTTTTTCATATTATCTTCTTTATTGAACTAACAACCATATCAATTTTAATAGACTTAATTTTTAGTTGGAGATCTAACCAATCTAGGTGTTTGATCCAATTATCTCGTATGTTTTTATGGTCATAAAGCAAATATACGGCAACGACATTGGGGAGTTGTAACGTATTAATTAATTGTTCTGACTGATAATAAGTAAAAGCTTGTGGCACCCCTACTGTGGGAATAATGACCGCGAATTTTCCATTTTTCTTTTGCAGCAGAATAAATTTACCATATTGCAAATCCACAGCTACGTTAAGCGATACTGCCGCTTTCATGAATTCGTTGATCATATTATCTTGACGAGCAGCAAGGCTTCGCGCCCGCAACGACTCGGCCTCGGCAATTACTTGTTTTACCGTTCCTTTGGTGAGATAAGTTCGTGGTTTTCCAAATTTTTTACCCCTGAAATCCACGGCACCTAATGGCAGTGGAAAGCTTAATTCTGAATGACGTTCCTGCGTATGGCCTGGCCAAATTAGCTGGAGAATTCCTATTGACATGGCATTTGCCTTAGCAACTTCCTCACGAGTCCAATTACTCAATAGAAAGCCAGGAGTATTTAGCAGAACGACTACGTCTGTATCCGCAAGCCGATGCCATAATTCCTCTTGGAAATCCGCAGCCATCGGTACACTATGCGTATCTAGGAATACATCAAAGCCTGCCGCTTCTAATTTTTCAAATAATTGAATGGCTACCCCGCTTGATTCGTCACGTTTATAACTGATGAACAACCGGCGTGATGCTCTTAGTAAGCTTAATCCTTCCAATACGGTAGACACGACACGAGAAATGTCTAATTTATCGGACAAAGCGAACCCGTTGACTCCACGAAGGTCCTTTGGTATCTGCTCACTAAATTTTTTAAGATCGCTTACCACCGGAAAAAATAATTTGGCATCTGATAATAACCGGCCAACAATATCTAAATCGCGATATTTCCCGCTGGGGCTCCCAAAATAAATACAAAAAGTTGGCGAATTACCTTTATACAAGCTATCAAAATTGGACCTATCCAATATGGCAACCGCATTTGTACTAAGACCAAGCTCTTTAATCCTCTTGGAAAGCTCCAGCCGGACCTGTCCGGTAAATTTATTTTTGTTCCCTATAAGGATCAATTGGTATTTAGTCTCCATAGTAATTCAAAATCTCACAGAAAATTATCTTTTACTTAACCATGTATTAAAACTTGTATAACGTCTTACCCCATCGACATCAGGTGGTTTCACCACGTAATAACCTTTCGCAATGGGGTTTCCATTACTATAATGGCTTGTCCCATCCTCATATTGAATGCTGGGGTATATCTGTAAATATTCATTACCTGGCCATGAACTGTCTGCCGCTCCCTTTTCTTTCATTGGTAGGATGGCAATATGTTCAATAAACTTATGCGTATCGCCAATTCCCAGCTCCCAATTGCACCAATATGATTGGATCGCCTTCCCGGTGGCCAATAAGATAAACTTATTGCAAAACTTAATGACTTTCTTAATCCGTGCCGCTGTTACGCCAGATGTTTCTTGTGGCATCTTATTATCCATGCTGTCAATGTATATCTTTGCACCCAATTGCTCAAGCTGTCCCATTACTCCCTGTAGATCGTCAAGGTCATCATGTTTATGTGCCAAAAATATCGTTGGCTTCGCGGTGCTTTCAGAAGACGCACTAAAGGTGCGGACTTTCGCCAATGATTCATTGACCGCACCTTTTGACAAACTATTGCTACTAAAATCTCCTCTTTGAAAAATCATTTTATTAAATTTAATGCCCGTCGAATAGTAGATAGAAAAAATCCGGTAGCAGATGCCAGGATTGATAGAGCGTTTTTTTGAAGGCAACCCGTTTCCGCCAGCCACGCCTGTACCTTGGTGGCAAGCCCAGTGAATTAGATTCCCGCTACTGAAATTTTACTTTTTCCATTGGCCAGTTTACGTACTTTAATTTGGGTTGGTATGCGCTCTGTCATTTCCTGAACGTGGGATATTACGCCTACTTTTCGACCCTGATTGTGTAATTGCTCTAATGCGTCCATAGCGATATTTAAAGTTACAGGATCAAGTGAACCAAAACCCTCATCTATAAATAAGGATTCAACTTTCATCCGGTTGGAAGACAGTGACGCGAGTCCTAATGCCAGTGCCAGTGATACAAGAAAAGATTCGCCACCAGACAAGGAAAAAACGGTCCGGATTTCATCACCCATATCCCTGTCTAATACCTGTAACGCCAATGATCCACTAATTCTTTGTATGAGATATCTTTTTGTAAGAAGTTCGAGATGGATATTGGCATAACTTAACAACACATCCAGCGTATATTCCTGTGCTATCTGGCGAAATTTCTTTCCGTCGGCAGAGCCTATCAAATCATTCAGCTTACTCCAATTTTCAAAAATCACCTCCTGCGCTTCTACAGCAATCAGCAAGTGGCCTACTTTTTCTTTATTTTCAATATCTTGTTGCAATTTAAATGAAATATCATTTCTTAATTTCGTTATGGCTTCACATTCTTTTTTAGTTAAAAGATATAAATTATTTACAGTTTCTAAATCTCGTTCCGATGCCTTTCTTTGTTCGTGCTGTTTCAAAAGCTTTTTTCTTTCTCCAAGAACCGATAACGTCCTTGTTACTGCGTCGGCAATGACTTTTAACGCATTACGCTCTGTGTGTATTTGATCATATGAATAGAGGAGCAAGCCGATAGCTTGCTCCTCATCAATTGACTGCTCGTTTTGAGTGTTGTAAGTAGCTATCCTGGTTTGAATCTGTGTTGAATATCCAGAAACACTTTTATCCAACCTTGCCATTTCTTTGACACATTGCTCTTTTTGTGTTGCAGAGATGGTGCTTTTCTTTGTTAACTCGTTATTTTCCGTATTCAGGCCGTTTAGATTTTCTTCGGCTTTATCTATTGCTTGTTTAAAACGTGCTTCCACAACGTCCACCTCTATACCGTCAAAAATAAATTTGCGTCTTGTTTTTAATAGCTCAAGGCTATCTTTTAAATCAGATAAAATTTTAGTTTTCTTTTCGGTGTCTTTTAAAAGTACCTTTTCGGAATCTTCAAGCCCTTTTATAACGGCAGATAAAACGGCAAATTCTTTTTTATCTGTTTCCAATTTTGCGGTATTAGTTTTCCATTTATTTGCAAAAGACGTAATGCGTTCAGTAAAAGTTTTGGTGTCTTTTTTCCAGCTGGCTATCCAATCGGAGCTCTGGAAATAAGGCGTCATTAACTGTTCTACCAGTTTAATATCTGCATTGCATTGTTCTACCTCTCCCTGAAATCGGAATAGGTTTCCTTCCTCTGTCTGCCTGTTTCTTTCAATGTCTTTTAGTGTATTGGTAAAGGCGGTGATATCTTTTTCCAATTGCGTAACTACAGTTTGCTGTTGTTCTTGTTTTTGCAACGCTGTGTAATAGTTACTTATTTTTATTTGTACTGCCGATTGATCGGCCTTAAATAACTTTATCTTATTTTGCAGCCATGCTTGCTTTTCATTATCGGCTATGATATTACAGTCCTTGAAGATCTTAAACTCCTTCCAGGTTTTTTCAAATTTTTGACATGATTCATTCTTGACTGTTATTTCTTGCTCTAACTGTTGAATGGTATGTTCCATTCCATTAATTGTCTGTTGAGCATTGGTTAATTTATTTAGAAATTCATCATAAACACCCTCATTTTCAAGATGCGTGTCCTCAAGCCCGCTCAATATCAGGTCAAGTAATGGATTCTCTGCTACGAACGGGTGATCATGACTTCCACAAACCGGGCACGGCTCATTATTAACAAGATGTGACCGCAACGTTTCCACGTTTTCTGATGCCTGAAGTCTTGCATTGCTTAGTAGCTTAGCTGATGTTTCT
>DASXMZ010000358.1:0-12181 GCA_036495385.1 Mucilaginibacter sp.
AAATTAACCGGTCAAGTATTCACTATAACTAACCAATTTCAATAATTATGAAAAAAATTTCAATCTGCTTTTGTCTATTGATTTCGATGAGGCAATTGAACGGCGTGGCACAATCGGGTAAACCATTGTTCACCGGTCCCATAGGCGTGCAAATGTTCACTTACCGAAATAGTTTTGCCAACGGGATGGCCGCGGTACTGGACACCATTAAATCGTTAGGAATAACCGAAGTCGAGGGAGGGAACCCGAAAGGCATGACGCCTGAGGAGTTCAAAAAAATGCTGGCCGACAGAAATATCACAATGCCATCTATTGGTGCAGACTATGTAGCAATAACCAAAGATGCTGAACCAACCATTAAGACCGCAAAGTTTTATGGCGCTAAGTATGTAATGGTGGCCTGGATACCGCATGGCAAAACCTTTACTATTGATGACGCAAAAAAAGCAGTTGAAGATTTTAATCGTGTTGGTAAAATATTAAAAGAGAACGGCCTGACCCTTTGTTATCACGATCATGGTTACGAGTTTGGCCCTTATGAGGATGGTACCTTATTCGATTATATCGCTAAAAACACCGATCCTAAATACGTATCCTTTGAAATGGATATTATGTGGACATTTCATGGTGGCGCAGACCCTGCACAACTGCTGCGCAAATATAAAGGCCGCTGGAAAATGGCGCACCTGAAAGACATCCGTAAAGGTATAGCTAACGACCTTACCGGCGGAACAGACACCCATAACGATGTAGCCGTAAGCACAGGCCAGATCAATTACCCCGAGGTACTAAAAGCTGCAAAGGCTGTTGGAATAAAGCATTATTTTATTGAAGACGAAAGCCCCGATCATGCTACGCAGATACCGGTTACGATAGCGTATTTGAGAAGTGTGAAGGAATAACGATATTTTCAGATTTGCGAAGTTTTTAAAACTTCGCAAATCTTATAGGATATACTCTTTTTTCTACATTTGTGGAACAATTATATAATGAAAAACCTAAACATTCTACCTGTAATAATATTTCTGATTGCTTTATTTGACGTTAAAACTCAAAACGACATTTATCCAAAAGAAAATTTTTCAGTTGTTGAAGCCCATTTAAATAATGGAAAAACGGTAATAGGTTCTATTAATATGGCTTATAAAAACTATTCCGGTAAAGCAAATTATCCCTGGTGCCTAACAATTAACATCGCGCTCGATTTAAAAAATGTAACCAAAAACGGACTACCATCAAAATCCGAATCTGACGTCGCAAACAAGCTGGAGGATGACCTGCTTAATTCAGTAAGAAAAATTGCGGTGGCTCATTATATAGGTCATTTATACAATGATTCTTTTTTAGATATCTACATTTATTTGGATAGTCCTAAAAAAGTACATGAATTTTTACAAACGCAGATCAATAAAAAAGGGCTTGTCAGAGGATTTGCCTACGAAATTAAGAAAGACCCCAACTGGGAAACAGTTAACGGATTTTTTCGGTAAAAGTGCTTGGTGCATTTAAAACTTTTCGTTCTCCCCCTCTAACCGCCCACGGATCGATTTCAGGTACGACTCATAGCTAAAATCTAAAAGATTGCCGTTTAGCAAGTTTTCTACCGGAAAATTGCCTTGTGCATTAAGTAAAGGTACCTCATTTATAAAACTTAACAGCATCAGTTTATCATTTTCCAGTTGTTCTTTATCTAACCTTATTTTTAGCAATTCAGCTTCTAATGTTACCGGATCTATCGCATTTATCCGTGCATTTTCCAATTCCATGGTTTTTTCAACCAGGCTTTTGTTTATTGCGCTGATTTCTTGCTCTTTTTCAGTTAATATTATTTTTAAGTTTTCCGCCCGCTTCTTAAACATCTCAGTAACGACGACATCATTCTTTTCTTTTTCGGCGGTCAGCAAATCCTTAAAATGATTTATTTGCGCTTCTTTGGTTCTAATGATCTCGTCCTTCGCCTCCTTTATTTTTGTATCACTTATTATTTTACTTATCCCCTGGATAATTATTCCTAAGCCTAATACTATATTTATGATGATAGACCAGTCCAAACTCATAACTATTTAATATTAATTAACAAAAATACGCATTGCTATATTTATTTAGATGTGAAGTAATTTTCATTGTTGAGTAATATTTTGTTGTAGCGTTTAATCGTCATTCATCAACAAACTATAATCCGATTTGTGGTGCCTGTTATTAAAAATTTTAAGTTTAAAGTAGGCTTGAGTCTTTTCCGCCCAAACGATAATGGTTCAAAATATGGTAGATTATTGATCTTTAGGTAATTCCACGCGAACATTACCTGTTTATTCAGTACAAATACGTATTTGTTCGCGTACTTGTACGCTTGTCTTAACTTAATTATGAGTTTAATTTTGCATCAGTAAATTCAAACTATGCCAATAACCAATTAAAATCTTAATTATTATGAAAAAGGAAAAGCAAGCACCAGTAGTTGTTAAGCTATCAAAAGATGCAGGTATTAAAAGCACCGAAAATCTGCGCGTTTATGTAGTTAACTCCGGCGGCCAGATCGTCGAATCGGTATCATTTAAAGGAGATGAAGCTGTTCTCACGTCAACCAGGACATCTTTGGAGGGCAAAAACAAAGTATATATCGCACAGGCCATGCCCGAGGAAATGAAAGCGAGCGCAAACGAGCTTTCTCTTTTGAAAATGAACGCCTACGATGCGGTAAAGGAATTTGATGGGAACAATCTTTTCATTAACTACCTGCCGCCTATTATAATTGATCCCTTTCCGTTTCACAGATGCCTTGTTACCGGACATGTAAATGAAAACTTTATAATAAACGGACAGTTGGAAAACTTACCGCTTTGTGATATGCGCGTGCATATTTGCAATGTGGAAACTGAGCTGCGGTGGCCATATATCCCCATTTATTATCGCCGCATTCCTGATTGGGTATTGCAGGAAATTGCAGAAAAAGTAATCAATCTACAGCCGATCCCTAAACCCAAGGACCCGATAGGTCCGGTAAGTTTTACAAAAGTAAACAGGCCGCTAAGTTCATTAACCGCGAACAGCCTTTTGAAAAAAGCAGCCCCTTCAAAACCTTCGGTTGCGTTGCCCGAAAATGTACTGAACAGCTTAAGCTCCGGCTCGCCGGATATCATCAGGCAAACAATGATCGACTATCATGACTTGTTGTTTCCATACTTCTGCTACTGGCCCATTTACTGGCCATGGATTTATATATCCACTGAATTATCAATGGTGACCACAGATTGTAACGGCCATTTCCAGGCACTTGAATTTACATTCTGGAACCAGCATTTGAATATTTATATCTGGATAGAAGCTAACATAGGCGGGCAATGGGTTACCGTTTACCGCCCGGCACTGCCATGTTACACGTACTGGAACTACTCATGCAATACCGATATTAATATTACCATAACCGATCCGCGCGTATCGCCTTGCAATTGTGGCATCGATGGGCCTGCTGATGCGGTATGGTTCCGTTCAATTGGCGAGAGTGCGTCGGCGTTACACATTGCACAAAACATTTCAGGCACGGTGAGTGTACAGGGTGCAAGTATTTCGAACGTTGGCTGCACTGATGTAATTAACCTTCCTTTCTTAACTACTCAGCCGGGAGGCCCTCTTAGTCCTTTTGGCGCGGGCCTTACTTTTCAGTTGTTCTGCGGTGCTGATATATTTGCTGCCGGCGTAACCCATTACCGCTGGAAATACACAAATATTTATGACGCAAACCTTAATCCTATCCCGTTAGCATTCCAGGTTACCACCATTATCCCGGGATCGGTTTCAAGGCCTTATCTTGTAAAATTATCGGCTACCAGCTACGAAACACATTATGCGCCTTTGGGGGCTGTTGGTACAGCGCCGGATATTGCCTATCATATCCCACATCAAAACATAGCGGATGAAACCCTGATACCCGCATCAGATCAATTATTAAGTCCGACATGGGAGGATATATTCTTTGATAGCGCTTATTTAGACAGCACCAAGTTAACCGATGGCCTTTACCGCTTTGACCTGGAGCTGCTGAAACAGGATGTTTCGGGTAGCTTTACCGTGGTGCCGGTTGCAAGGCCTACTTTCCAGGTATCTCAAGTTAATTCAATCCTCGACAGTCAGGATGCGCCCGATAATTACCTTCTGCCTCAAAATCCACTGTTTGAAGCAAACAGTTTAAGCTTTAATGTACGGATTGAAAATGCCATCTGCACAGCACATATTCACGATGCATCTTTGGTTGAAACCGGTGCGCTTTCGGGCCCATGCGGATTTATCAAGTACACCGAAATTTCGCAGCATGTTCATCTGAGCTTTGAAGCATCGCAGCCACAAAATTTCGCCACCTTTAATTATGCACTTATTAAAGGCAATAATACCGTACCAACAGGTATAAATCCACAGGGATATGTCATTTCAAGCGTGGATGGATTTACTTTATCGGGTGGTTTGTTCAGCGACGATTTTACGGTTGATACTTTGCTTAATGGCTGTATAGGCCAGGCGGCATTTTCCGAAAATCTGTATGTAGCGTCGATGGCTACAGACGGCACATACAGATTAAATGGTTACGACAGAAGCGATGTAAATGCCTTCGCTTTGAGTAATACTTAATATTTCAAAAATCGCCTGCCGACAGTTGGCGAAGGGCGATTTGAGCGTGCGATTGTTGATTTATGCGTTCCGGGTTGAGAGACGGAACGCATTTTTTTTATTTTCTATTTTAACTGCCAAATACATAAAACACAGATAGCGAAAGTCCGTTATTAATAAAACCAAAATCTATCTGGTTCGCCGTTGAATGTCCCTCGTTAGTATTATTATTATCAATATGTTCATATGATAAATTTCCGATCATAGCCGAAAGTCCTAATTTTTTTGAAGGATAATATACCAATCCAAGGTTTATACCTGCCATATATACATTTGAATTGCTAGTATTATTGTAATTTGAACTTGAGCCGATATACGTAATATCATAATTACCCCTGGTATAGTTCAAATAAGGCCCTACTCTAAAACCAAATTTATTTTGGAACATAACATATTTTCTGACGTAAACCGTTGCCGCGTAGCTTTTATTGGATTGACTGGTTGGATAATTATTATTATTGACATGGTCGTTGGAGATAGAACTACTTTTGTACCCCCCATAGCTTAAAGATGTCCCGATATCTAATTTATCAGCAATAAAATAACTATAGCCAGGGCCGATATTAAAACTTCCGTTTGTGTTGTTTAGGGTCATTGAAGAATTATCATAGGGTTGTATCATAAAATTGTTACTTTTATTGTAACTGAACCCTAAATTGAACTCAAGATTTTGGCTCCCTTTTTCTGTTTGTGCATTTGACACCTTTAATATGAATAAAAAAGCCGTCATTAAAATCAAATTTTTTTTCATGGTTTTGTTGTTTGGTTTGAGATGAATGAACGGCATAAAATCGCATATATTTCTTCGATATATGTTAATATATGTTAATAATCATAAAATAATAAATAAATATTTATAGGCCGATTTTTATATAATATAATCCAAAACAGGGCGTTAAATTGGGTTTATGAGCTATTAAAATTTATTACCCGATATAATAATATTACAAATCTGGTTTTAATTTATCGTCCATTTTCGGCTATATTTAACGACCCTGTCCTAAAAACTATTTTACTTATTTTAACCAATTATGAACACAGAACCCGGCAAAGAAAACGCCATTAACCGGCGGCAGTTTATTGAAAAAGCATCAGTTATTTCGGCCTTTATGATTGTGCCGCGTTTTGTGCTGGGGGGCAAAGGATACACCGCGCCGAGTGATTTAATAACGCTGGGGTTTATTGGCACGGGTAAACAGGCCGGCAGTTTAAAGGATTCGTTTTTGAATACCCATGAAGCAAAAATAGTGGCTGCTTCTGACGTTTACGGCGCCAAGTTGCAGCAGTTTGCAGGGCAGGTTAATAAATATTACGCTGCCCAGGCGGGCCAAAGCCAGTACGATGGTTGCGCCACCTACAAAGACTTTCGCGACATTTTGGCCTTGCAAGATGTTGACGCTGTAGTGATAGCAGTGCCAGATCACTGGCACTCCGTTATCGCTATTTTAGCAGCCCGGACCGGTAAGGATATTTATTGCGAAAAACCTTTATCATTAACCATTAAGGAAGGCCGGGCAATGGTGACAGAATCAAGGAAGTTTAAAAGAGTATTTCAAACGGGGAGCATGCAGCGTTCGTGGCCCGAGTTCAGGCAAGCTGTAGAACTGGTACGCAACAAATACATCGGTGATATCAAGACAATAAAGGTAAATGTGGGCCCTCCGCCTGTTCCTTATGATCTGCTTGCCGAGCCAATGCCCGACAGCCTGAACTGGAACTTTTGGCTGGGGCCGAATTCACCGCAGAATTATAATCGCATGCTGGCTCCCGGACCTACAGACAATTTCTGGGCACAGTGGCGTAACTACAGGGAGTTTGGCGGCGGTGGCATGACCGACTGGGGCGCTCATATGTTTGATATAGCGCAATGGGCTCTTGACATGGATGCCAGTGGCCCTACATCGATAAACCCGCCCGACAATGAGCACCAGTTTCTAACCTATAAGTACACAAACGGGGTAACCATGACCCACGAACCGGAAGGCAACCAGGGCGTAACGTTTATTGGCTCGGAAGGAACCATTCGCGTGGAAAGGGGAAAACTTGAGACCACTCCGGAAAACCTGAAGTCCAGAATTATTGGCCCCGGTGAAAAACATGTGTACCTGAGTGAAAACCACTACAAAGATTTCCTGCAAGCCATGCGTAAGCGCACCAAGCCCGTTGCAGATGTTGAGATTGGCCATCGCACAGCCACAGTTTGTAACATTGGCAATATCGCATACCAGTTAAAACGTCCGCTTATATGGAACCCGCGCAATGAGGAATTTCATGATGACGAGGCAAACAGGCTCAGAAGCAGAAAAATGATGAGTGAATGGGTGGTGTGATTTAGCAGAAAGCTTTTTATTGCTAAAAGCAAAATGTCCAAAGCTGAAGGCTGAAAAAGGAGTGGTCATGGCAGTTGGTAAAAACCTATTGCCGTTGTCATTTCGAACGATAGCGAGAAAACTTATACCATAAGAAAAGCGGACCATGAGATCTCAAGTGAGTAGCGGACTATGCGAAGTGGATAAGATTTCTCGCTATCGCCCGAAATCAAATTACTATACTGTTGGAAAGATTATTTATGAGCATACGCATCATCCAGCTTTTCTCTGGAGAGGTCAATCAATGCGGATATATCGGCCCTGCCGGGATTTTCTCCCAAAACTTTTTCCAGGTCGTTAATTGACGCTTTTAAGGAATTAATACCGCGGTTTTTATCATAGAAATGCCCTGTGGCTTGCAATTTAAATACGCCATACTCGCGATAAGCGATGCCCCGGGTCTGATAATACTTGTTCTTGGTATCGTTTGGATCAATAGAAATAGCTTTTGTGAGATCGAATATGGCTCCTAATAAAAATTTCTCTTTTTCGGCCACCGAAGCCTGGTTGTCTTTTCCAAGGTAGCTTTTCGCCCGGGCCCTATAGTAGTATGCTGTGGCGTCGGTAGGGTTTATTGAAATTTCTTTGGTATAGGCGGCTATTGACTTCTTGTAATTTTCACTATGGTAATATGAGTAACCCAGCATCCACAGCGCGTTGGCGTTGGTCGAGTCAATAAGACAAGCTCTTTCCAACTGCGCTACAGCAACTTTAAAATCTCCGTCCATAAGCGCTTGCTGCCCCAATTTAACATAGGCATTTTGAGCCGATATGTTTTCAATCGAAGATATTACCAGAAAGGAAATGATGACAGATAACTTCATCAGGGTTTCTACAGGGTTTCTTTTTGTAACAAAACTGTATACAAAAACAGTATACAAATAACTGTTAAAGTATTAAATTATTATGTGTGCCTTTTGTTTTTTTAACAGAAAAATTTTAAATTTAATTATAGTATGACTTTTTTTCAGCTTTATTATTAAATTTAATCAATTGTGCAAATATGGCCAAATTTTATAATTATCACACAATCAATATTTTATGCCTTAAAAATAATTGTTTATGATTATTGACTTATATTGGCACATGTCTTGAAACATAGTGCGGATACAGGAACCACCGATAATAAACCTGATTTTATTAACCCGATTATATAATTGGGTGACAATATGACGTTTTTTATTACATATAAAAGTTGTTGATGAATTTTGATCCATTTGATTTTAAAAGTGCTTTACCAGAAATAAACGAAGATTCTGAATTTTTTCCGTTGATGTCAACCGAAGACGAGGAAGAAATGAATAATGAGCAGGTACCCGATTACTTATCAATTTTGCCGTTGCGCAATACGGTGTTATTTCCTGGTGTGGTAATTCCTATTACTGTTGGCAGGGATAAATCAATTAAACTGATACGCGATGCAAATAAAGGGAACCGGTTAATTGGCGTAGTATCACAGCAGGATGTGGCGATCGAGGATCCCTCGTTTGCTCAATTGAATAAAGTAGGAACGATAGCGCTGATAATTAAAATGCTGCAAATGCCCGATGGCAACACCACAGTTATTTTACAGGGAAAAAAACGCTTTATTTTAAAAGATGAAGTTCAAAGCATCCCGTATATAAAGGCCACAGTAGATCCTTTCAGGGAGATTAAACACAAAAACGATAAGGAATTTAAGGCAATGGTCTCGTCCATTAAGGATATGGCAATGAGCATAATACAATTATCTCCAAATATCCCGAGCGAAGCCGGTATTGCCATACGCAACATCGAAAGCACTTCATTTTTGATAAATTTTATTTCATCAAACATGAACGCCGATATGATTGCAAAACAGCGTTTGCTGGAAGAACCAAACCTGCGCAACAGGGCCAACTTGGTATTGGAACATCTTACCTTAGATTTGCAAATGCTGGAATTAAAAAACCAGATACAAAGCAAGGTGCGTGTTGATTTGGATAAGCAGCAACGTGATTATTTTTTAAATCAACAACTAAAAACCATTCAGGAGGAGCTTGGCGGCAACTCTCCCGATCTTGAAATTGACAGCCTTAAAATGCGCGCTTCAAAAAAGAAGTGGGCAAAAGAGGTTAAAGATCATTTTACAAAAGAGATTGAAAAGCTTGCCCGTACAAATCCCGCTGCAGCCGATTACTCGGTCCAGATCAATTATCTGGAATTATTGCTCGATCTGCCGTGGAATGAGTTCACAAAGGACAATTTTGATCTTAAGCGGGCTCAAAAGGTACTGGATAAAGACCATTTTGGATTAGATAAAGTAAAGCAGCGTATCATAGAATACCTGGCAGTGCTGAAATTAAAGCACGATATGAAGGCACCCATCCTTTGTTTGGTGGGGCCGCCTGGTGTCGGCAAAACATCCCTGGGAAAATCTATTGCCAAAGCATTGGGTCGTAAATATGTGCGCATGGCATTGGGTGGTATACGCGACGAAGCTGAAATAAGAGGGCACCGTAAAACTTACATTGGCGCTATGCCGGGCCGCATAATTCAATCGATAAAAAAAGCAGGAGCGGCAAACCCGGTATTCATTCTTGACGAAATAGATAAAGTTGGAAACGATTTCAGAGGCGATCCTTCTTCGGCTTTATTGGAAGTACTCGATCCTGAGCAAAACAGCACTTTTTACGATCATTATGTTGAGATGGATTTCGATCTTTCCAACGTAATGTTTATCGCAACCGCTAACTCATTGAGCAGTATTCAGCCGGCATTGCTTGACCGTATGGAAATCATCGAGGTTAATGGTTATACAATTGAAGAAAAGATTGAAATTGCCAAACAGCATTTGGTGCCCAAACAACGTGAGGCTCATGGTTTAAAAGCAAAGGACGTTGTAGTAAAACCCGAGGTTTTAGAAAAACTGGTAGTTGATTATACGCGCGAATCGGGCGTTCGCTCATTGGAGAAAAAGATTGGTTCTTTAGTTCGCGGCGTAGCAAAAAACATCGCGATGGACGAACCCTACAATCCAGTTGTAAATAAAGCGGATGTTGAAAAGATTTTAGGAGCTCCAATATTTGACAAAGACCTGTACGAGGGTAACGAAGTAGCGGGTGTGGTAACAGGGCTGGCCTGGACATCTGTGGGCGGCGATATTCTGTTTATCGAAGCAAGTTTAAGCCCCGGCAAAGGAAGATTGACATTGACTGGCAGCCTGGGCGATGTGATGAAAGAATCGGTATCAATTGCTTTGGCTTATTTAAGGGCTCATTCCGCTCAATTTAATATAGATGTGCGGGTTTTTGATCAGTGGGATATCCATGTGCACGTTCCTGCCGGAGCTACACCAAAAGACGGTCCGTCGGCAGGTGTAACTATGCTAACTGCTTTAACGTCGGCCTTTACGCAGCGCAAAATTAAACCGCACCTTGCGATGACCGGCGAAATAACGCTGAGGGGCCGTGTTTTGCCAGTTGGTGGCATAAAAGAAAAGATACTGGCTGCCAAACGCGCTAATATCAAAGAGATCATCTTATGCAAGTCAAATCAAAAGGATATACTGGAAATTAAAGAAGATTATATAAAGGACCTTCAATTTCACTATGTCACTGACATGCAGGATGTTATAAATCTTGCTCTTTTAGATGAAAAAGTTAAAAATCCAATAGATCTTACCATAAAAGAAGATATAAAACATCCCGCCGCTGTTTTGCAGTAAACAATTTTCAGGGTTAAAATTTGTATGAAGCATTGAATAGCACACTACTATTCAGTGCTTTATTTTTTGCCCCCCATTCCAATTGAAATCGGCCGCTGAATCATCGCCATCTTAGTCGTTAACTATTGCTACAAACTGAAACTTTTGTAACGGAATTAGCGTATTACGCACTATCATAATTATAAAGTAATTGTGGTTTTAGTTAAATATCTTAAGCTCAATGAAGAAAGCCGATATATTAAAAATATTTATTCTGTTTTTACTTACTCTAACTCATTTTCATTTAAAAGCGCAAAACCTTGAGGAAGATACAGTAAAAAGGGATTCATCTGTTGCCCAAACCAACCGGCCAAGAACTGCATTCCTGGAACTAGGCGGTCCGGGTTTGGCCCTTACTTTCAATTATGATACCCGCTTTGGCCAACGAAGCGACAAATGGGGTTATAGAGTTGGAATTGGTTATTATAATACCGGAGCTAATTCCGTTTTCTCAATTCCCTTGCAAATAAATTATCTCTTAGGTAAAAATGATAACTTTTTTGAAATCGGTGCGGGGACTACTTTTTTAAACTCAAAAGGAAGTACAAATGGCAAAGTCTTTCAATTTGACAATGTAACCGGGTTTATAGGTACCGGCACACTAGGATACCGATACCAGCAGGAAAGTGGCGGTATAAATTTCCGGCTAGATTTTACCCCTATTCTTTATGATGAAGGGCTCATTTACGCGGGTGGTATTAGCGTTGGCTACACTTTTTAGCAGAATGACAGATTAAAAAAGGCAAAAGCATCATTTTACGGGTGCTTTTATTATTTTCGTCCTTTATTATATACCCCTGATGAGATTTAGACTTATTACGCTCCTTGTCTGCCTCCTTGGCACAGCTACTGCATTTGCTCAATCGCACAGAAACGAAATCGGAATTGAAAGCGATAACGACTCCTATCTCATGCAAGGGTCTGACCGGTATTATACAGATGGTATTTTCATCTATTTCAGGCATGCTTTAAAAATTAAAGCAAAAGACAGCGCTGTTTTGAGAAATAAGATATTGGGTTTTGAAATGGGACAAAAAATTTTCAATCCTCAAAGCGGAAGCGTATTTTATAATGGTGCGGACGACCCGGAATATGTCGACCGTCCTTTTGCCGCCTATTTATATGTAGGCTCAACTTTAAACCTGTTGTTTAAAAACGAAAGTAACTTGAAAATTGGTGCCCAGCTGGGCGTTGTGGGTCCGGATGCTTTTGGCAAAGAAGTACAGGACTTTGTTCATGATAATTTCGGTTTCTACCATCCAAGTGGCTGGGAGTATCAAATAAATAACGACTTTGAGATTAACCTCTCTGCCGAGTATAACAGGCTTATCACCAGGGGATCATGGATTGATTTATCGTTAGCCAGTTATGTAAACTTGGGTACCGGCTTTACAGGTGCCGGAGCGGGCCCGTTGGTTAGGGTAGG
>DASXMZ010000359.1:0-5569 GCA_036495385.1 Mucilaginibacter sp.
TCGCAAGTGCATTAGCGCCAATTGCATTCGAAGAGATTGCTTCGTGCCTCGCAATGACAATTTGTTTTTATTTTGCAAACGCCACCGACCTGGTTTCCCTTATCACGGTTACTTTTATTTGTCCGGGATAAGTCATTTCAGTTTGTATGCGGTTTGAAATATCGGCTGCCAATATTTCTGATTGGGCGTCGCTTATCTTTTCGCTTTCAACCACTACACGCAGCTCACGTCCGGCCTGTATAGCAAAGGTTTTTTCAACACCAGGATAGGATAAAGCCAGCTCTTCCAATTCCTTTAAACGTTTAATATAACTTTCAACTACTTCGCGGCGCGCTCCCGGACGGGCGCCTGAAATAGCATCGCAAGCCTGGATGATTGGCGAAAGCATTGATGTCATTTCTATTTCATCATGGTGGGCGCCTATCGCATTGCAAACTTCAGGATGCTCTTTATACTTTTCAGCTAACTGCATACCTAAAATAGCGTGCGGCAATTCCGGGTTATCATCAGGCACTTTGCCAATGTCGTGCAGCAATCCGGCACGTTTGGCGAGTTTTACGTTTAACCCAAGTTCGGCAGCCATGGTGGCGCAAAAGTTGGCAACCTCGCGCGAGTGCTGCAATAAGTTTTGTCCGTAAGATGAACGGTAACGCATTCTGCCTACCATACGAATCAATTCAGGATGCAGACCGTTTATGCCGAGGTCTATAACTGTGCGTTCCCCAATTTCAACTATTTCCTCTTCTATCTGTTTTTTGGTCTTTAAAACCACTTCCTCAATACGTGCGGGGTGGATACGGCCGTCGGTTACCAAACGGTGCATAGCCAGGCGGGCAATCTCGCGCCTAACGGGATCGAAACCTGAAAGAATAATCGCCTCCGGGGTATCATCCACAATTATTTCGATACCCGTGGCAGCTTCAAGCGCACGGATATTTCTACCCTCGCGACCGATGATGCGGCCTTTTATTTCGTCATTCTCGATGTTGAAAATTGAAACTGTGTTTTCAATGGCGCTTTCAGTAGCTGTACGCTGTATGGTTTGAATAACAATTTTCTTAGCCTCTTTGGTAGCTGTAAGTTTGGCTTCGTCAACAATATCCTTTATTTGAGCCATAGCCTTGCTGCGGGCCTCTTCACGCAAGGTATCCACCAATTGATTTTTAGCTTCGTCAGCCGATAAACCCGCTATGGTTTCTAACTGCTGAACGTGCTGATTTTTAAGGTGCTCAACTTCTTCCTGCTTTTTAACAACTATTTCGGTTTGCCGTTCCAGGTTTTTGCGGGTATTATCAAGCTCGTTTTCCTTGCGGTTCATGTTCTCCATACGTGAATTAATCGACTGCTCTTTTTGCTTCATCGTATTTTCACGCTGGTTGATGTTGTTGTTTTTTGAATTTATTTCCTGCTCATGCTCAGCTTTCATTTGTAAAAACTTCTCTTTCGCTTCAAGCAGTTTATTTTTTTTCAGTATTTCTGAATTGGTTTCTGCATCCTTTAATATCTTTTTAACTTTATTTTGGGCGGAAACTTCCTGGTCTTTAAATAGCTTTCTCAGCAGGTAGCGGCCTATAACTATCCCCGTAGGAACGCCTATCAGCACGCCGATAATGATGTATAATGTAATTTCCATGTCTATAATTGGTATAAATAAAAAAACCGCAACTAAATTTTTAAGTCTCATGTATTTAAAAACTTCGGTAGGGACATTGGAATCATGGGTTACCGTTAAACATTAACGATTAACGCATGCCTCTTTGATCCGCTGATATTGAAGCGTTAAGTTTTTAATAGTGAAACCTAAAATTTAACCGCGGTTAGATCTTAAATTGCTCGTATATATGTGCAAAGAACGTTATTGCTTTGAAAAAAAATCGGAAAGTAAATAATCCAGCTGATACACCTTTTCCGCTATCTCCGTATCCTCGATAGTAGTTTTTTTATCTGCTTTTAATGAATAAGTTGCATAATGCAAAACACTCATCGCAAGCAGGTCCTGTTTATCCCTTACCGCGTAATTTTCCTGATACTCTTTTATCCGGTCATTAATTAGTTTGGCTGCCCTACGTATTATTTCTTCTTCTTCCATGTTTACCTTTAACGGGTAAACTCTGTCAGCAATATTTATTTTTATTGAGATTTCTCCCATTTGAGCTTTTCACTTTTTGTACTATTTTTTCAATAATACAATACACTTGTCTATTTCTTGCACAAATTCGGTAATTTTTTGCTTTATGTCAAGACTTTTTTCATTTGTTTCTGAAAATGATTTCGCCATCTTCAATATTCTCAGCTTTTCCTCCAATTCCTGGGTTATATTTCTGCTGGTATCAAGCGCTGCAACCAATGTTTCACTCTCCAATTTCAACAAATCGTTCTCTTCCTGCAAAGCCGAACAAAGCTCAATCAGATTCTCTGTTCTTTGCGTTATTTTAGTTAATTGTTCTACTGTTGAGGCCATTAGTTAATTATTGATTTATTGAATTAGTGAATTATTGAGCTATAGAATTTTAAATTCAATCGATCAATCAATAATTCGGTAATACAATAATTATTTCCGTATCTCCGCTCCCGCTTCTTTTCCTAAATTATAAATTATTTTTTGCATAATGGCATCAATCGCTTTATCGGTTAAAGTTTTTTCATTGTCTTGTAAAATAAAGCTCAATGCGTACGACTTTTTGCCCGCCGGAAGTTTATCACCTTCATATACATCAAACACGTTCACATCCTGCAAAAGCTTGCGTTCTGCTTTTTGTGCGATTTGTTTTAGCTGTTCGAACCTGATAGATTTATCAATAAGCATCGACAGATCGCGCCTCACTGCCGGAAACTTTGAAACATCTTCAAAAACAATTTTGTTTTTACGTGCCTGCTTAAGGATCATGTCAAAATTAAAATCCGCATAAAAAACTTCCTGGTCAGCATCAACCTTTTTTAAGGCCTCGGCACCCACACTCCCGAACTTAACCAGCTGCTTGTTATTAAGAGTATACTTCAATCCATACTTTAGCTTTTTGCAAGTTGCATCTTCAAGATTAGCGCCCTGGATATTTAATTTCGCAATGATGCCGTCTACGATGGCTTTTAAATTATAAAAGGAAACTGCCCCGGTTTTATGATTCCATTGTTCTGCACTGCTTGCACCGGTGACAAAGATTGCGAGCCGCTGATTTTCGGCGTATTTGCCCTCCTCAACCGAATAAACTTTACCAAACTCATAAAACTTTAAGTCGCTGTTACGACGGTTTTGATTGTGTACAATGGCTTCCAAACCTGAGAACAACATAGTCTGGCGCATCACATCCAAATCATTGCTAAGCGGGTTTAAAATTTTAACTGCCTTATCTAAATTTGAAGAATAGGCCGATTTTGTCAATGAGTTAGACATGATCTCATTAAATCCGTTTGCAGAAAGTAAATCGGATATGAGATTTTGTACGGAATCTTTGTCCGGTCGTACCGATGTATTTAATGAAGCCCTTATCTGCGTAGGGATCTCGATATTATTGTAACCGTAAATCCTTAAAATTTCTTCAACAATATCAACTTCGCGGGTTATATCCACACGATAGGGGGGGACTTTCAATGAAAGGCCCTCGCCGGTTTCGCCAACCACCTCAATATCTAAAGCTTTTATAATCCCTTTAATGTCGCCGTGGGGGATTGCTTTACCGATTAGCCTGTCGACATTTTTATAGGTGATTTCAATCGGAAATGGTGCAACTGGCTTTGGATAATGATCCGAAATTTCTGAGGATATTAAACCACCGGCAACTTGTTTTATGAGCAACGCCGCACGTTTCAAGGCGAAGACGGTCATATCAGGATCGGTGCCACGTTCGAACCTGAAGGAAGAGTCGGTTTTTAAACCATGCCGTTTGGCCGTTTTCCTCACCGAAACCGCGTTAAAATAGGCGCTTTCAAGGAAAATGTTTTTTGTGGTTACTTTAACTCCCGATTCGGCACCACCAAAAACCCCCGCTATACACATGGGTTCTTCAGCATTACAAATCATCAGGTCATCAGCTGAAAGCTTGCGTTCTACATCATCAAGTGTTTTGAACAATGTGCCTTCGGCACAATTTTTTACGATAACGGTATTTCCCTTAATGGCATCAGCGTCAAAGGCATGTAGCGGCTGACCAAGATCGTGCAAAACATAGTTGGTGGCGTCTACAATGTTGCTGATGGAGCGGATACCTATAACAGCGAGGCGCTCTTTAAGCCATTTTGGCGATTCTCGAACTTCGACACCCGAAATGGTTACGCCCGAATATCTTGGACAAGCTTGCTCATTTTCGACAACAACCTTGATAACACAATTGGTATTATCCACCTTAAATGCTGAAACATCGGGCTTGGTAATTCCAATTTTTAGAAACGCAGCAATATCACGCGCCGTACCTAAATGCGAAGCCGCATCGGCGCGGTTTGGTGTGAGGCCAATTTCGTACAGGTAATCATCCTGTAACTTAAAATAATCTTTGGCCAGGGTGCCAACAACAGCATCAGCATCAAGCACCATAATACCGGCATGATCAGTTCCCAAACCAATTTCATCTTCGGCGCAGATCATCCCTTCGGAAGCCTCGCCGCGAATTTTTGATTTATTGATTTTAAATGATTCGCCGGCTGTTGGGTAAACTGTAGTGCCAACTGTGGCAACTACAACCTTTTGCCCGGCTGCAACATTATTTGCACCGCAAACTATTTGCAGGTCTTCGCCTCGTCCAACATCAACTTTAGTAACCTTTAATCTGTCGGCATTGGGATGCTGGGCGCATTCTTTCACATAGCCAACAACCAGGCCTTCCAACCCACCGGGTACCGGCTGCACTTTTTCAAAGCTCTCCACCTCCAAACCTGTACCGGTTAATATTTTTGAAATTTCTTCGGGAGTTTTGTCCGTATCAATAAATTCTTTGAGCCAATTGTAAGATATCTTCATTATAGCTAAATGATAATTGGCAAAGATAGGTTTTGAAGGTGAAAGCCGAAAGGTAAAAGGCGAAAGCTTAAAGGTTTAAAAAAAAATGATGATGAACCAAATAATTTCCTGTAGTTATTAAACTACCAACTTGGTATCTTAATTCGTTTTTGCCGCAATCAGTGCCATTGTTTTTTCAAGTTCAATATCTTTTTTTTCGCCTGTTAAACTAAAAAAGGGCTCCACGTAAACGTCCGGTTTTATACCAATCCCTATAAAGTCTGTACCATCAGGAAAGGCATCACGCTTGGAGCATATCCTTACTATAAATCCTTTTGGTATATTGAAAAACAATGGCTGACCGGAGCTCCCGGCTGTATTTTGGCCCACGCGGGTTATATTCTTGCTGCCGTTTAAATAGATCAGGAAATCCTCGGCAGCAGAAAATGTGTTCTTGGAAGTGAGTACATAAATTGGCATTTTTAAGCGCTGTATAGCATCAGATATGTTAATGGTATCCCCTGGATGCATCTCCCAACTGTTTCGGGTTAAATATTCTGTTAGGGTATCGGTTTTTGCAAATTGTTTATTTGCGCTGGCCCAAGCCTTTTTAGCTGAATTATGCGTGCGAGCCTTCCA
>DASXMZ010000360.1:0-3660 GCA_036495385.1 Mucilaginibacter sp.
GGTTACGGCAACGCACCGACGGGACAAGAAAGAGATGGGCAATCCAGCTTAAGAAAAGTGGATTTAACAACCGGTAAAGTATTGCAGAAAGTAATGGTAGATCCCAAGATATTTGGTGAAGGGATATCTATTGTGGGCAACAAAATAATCCAGTTAACGTGGAAGGAAAAGATTGGCTACGTTTATGATAAAGATTCGTTTAAACTACTTAGTACTTTTACAAATAACGTAGGTGCAGAAGGATGGGGAATGTGTTTTGACGGGGAAAAACTTTATATGGATGATAGTACTAATCGCATCTGGTTTTTGAATAAAGATAATTATCGCTCGGTTGGCTACATTGATGTTTATGATGATAAGGGAGCTGTAGATTCAATCAATGAACTTGAATATATTGACGGTAAACTATATGCAAATATTTGGCAAACAAATTACATTATCGTCATCGATCCCAAAACCGGAGCTGTAATTAAGAAAATAGACCTTACCAACTTGTACCCGCAGGATAAAAGAAACATCAACGCCGATGTGCTAAACGGCATAGCTTATGATGCAAAAGGAAAAAGGATTTTTGTTACCGGTAAAAAATGGGACAAACTGTTCCAGGTAGAGTTTAGCCCCCTGGCCCCCTAAAGGGGGAACGATTGTCCTACGGCGTCAGCGATAACGATGTAATAATAAAAAATTAAAGCTGCCTTTAAGCTCCCCCTTTAGGGGGTTGGGGGGCTCTCCATGCTTTGTACTGATTGATCAACCCATTTGTTGATGAATCGTGCGTAGTCACTTTGCTATCATCATTTAGTTCAGGTAGTATTTTACCGGCAAGTTGTTTGCCCAGTTCAACACCCCATTGATCAAAGCTGTAAATATTCCAGATAATACCCTGTGTGAAAATTTTATGCTCATACATCGCTATTAATGAGCCAAGGCTGCGCGGCGTTATTTCTTTAAGCAGTATAGAGTTTGTAGGCCTGTTACCATCAAACATTTTGAAAGGAGCCAGCTTCTCAATTTCTGCATCAGTCTTGCCCGATTTCTTTAGCTCATCTACCACAACTTCTCTCGACTTCCCATTCATTAACGCTTCTGTTTGTGCGAAAAAGTTTGATAACAGCATTTTATGATGCTCGCCAAGCGGGTTGTGCGATATGGCTGGTGCGATAAAATCGCAAGGAATTAGTTTAGTTCCCTGGTGTATCAACTGATAAAAAGCATGCTGGCCATTTGTGCCTGGTTCACCCCATATAATCGGACCTGTAGAATAGTCTACAGGGTTACCATTGCGGTCAACATGCTTGCCATTGCTTTCCATATCGCCTTGCTGGAAGTACGCAGCGAAACGATGCATATATTGATCGTACGGTAATATTGCATTTGTTTCCGATTCAAAAAAATTATTGTACCAGATGCCCACAAGCGCCAAAGCGACCGGCAGGTTCTGTTCAAGCTCGGTTGTTCTGAAATGTTCATCCATTGCATGGGCTCCCGATAACAGCTCCACAAAGTTTTCAAAACCGACGCTCAAAGAAATCGACAAGCCAATGGCGCTCCATAAAGAATATCGGCCACCCACCCAATCCCAAAACTCAAACATGTTTTTGGTATCGATGCCAAATTTCGCGACACCTTCACTATTAGTCGATAGCGCTGCAAAGTGCTTGGCAACCTCGTTGTCTTTACCCCCGCCGGCAATAAACCAGTCGCGGGCGCTATGGGCGTTACCCATGGTTTCCTGCGTGGTGAACGTTTTGGAAGCAATTAAAAATAGTGTCGTCTCCGGATTTAATCCCTTTAAAGTTTCTACGATATGTGTGCCATCAACATTCGACACAAAATGCATATTCAAATGATTTTTGTAGGCCTTCAATGCTTCAGTTACCATCACAGGCCCCAAATCCGAACCGCCAATGCCTATGTTAACGACGTCGGTGATCGGTTTGCCCGTAAAACCTTTCCATTTACCCGATATAATGTCCTCACTAAAAATTTTCATCTGCCCCAGCACACGGTTTACGTCGGGCATTACATCTTTTCCATCAACATAAATTGGTTTATTGCTGCGGTTACGCAAAGCGACGTGCAATACGGGGCGACCCTCGGTAGCGTTGATTTTTTCCCCCGAAAACATGGCATCAATTGCCTTATTTAATGAACACTCCCTGGCCAATTGTATCAACAATGCCATAGTCTGTTCGTCAATCCTGTTTTTTGAATAATCAAGGAGGATATCTTCAAATTGCAAAGAAAATTTAGTAAATCGCTGATTATCAGTCTCAAACAAATCTCTTAAATTCTTTGATACGATATCAATGTAATGGTCGGTTAAATATTTGTAGGCGTTGGTTGTGGTAAAATCGATGTTTGGCAACATAATTGAATGGTTTTTTACAAAAATAACATTTAATAATTAGGCTGGTATTAAATTTAAAACTATGCCCGGTTGTGTTATTTTAACACTATTTACATAGTGTTGGTTTTACACATTATAAATTGTTATATTTTTAAATAAATTTGCGATTCGTTTTGAAATTCAAAATAAATATTTAATATATTTGCGTTGATGTTAAACAAAATAGAAATTTTTAATCATTTTGTTAATTTGTAAAGGATAACTTGATCTATGTTCGAAAAACTTTTTTTGCTTGTCAAGAATAACGCCGGGATGGCAGTTATCGACAACCCGGCGATACCGGCAAAATATCAGGATGCAGTAATCAATGAAGCTTCAAGTTCTATTATTGAAGTATTAAAAGGTCAGATGGAAACAGGAAGGATAAAGGATCTGATCAGGTTTTTCCAGATTTCGGGTTATAATAGTTCCCTTGTAACAAGCATGGTAAACAAATTTGCCGCTAAATTGAATAATTTTTATGGAGTTGACCCTGGCTCAGCCTGGACAGCAGCAAACTCGTTGATACCACCAGTTATGCAGGAGATAGTGAATCAATCAAAAAACGAACAAAATATAGAATTTGGATTAACCAACCTGCTTTCGAAACTAAATGCCAACCGTGCCGATATGAAAGTGCTGGTAAACCGCATGATGGCGGCGTAAGGTTTATAAGAGTTATAAAAAGATAAAAGGGTTGTAAGGGTAAAACTTTACAGCCCTTTTCTGTTATGACAACGACCAAATAACATTCCAACGTTACAACATTTCAACTTTTCAATCACTCCAACTTTACAACATTTCAACCTTACAACATTTCCCCTATATTTGCCAAATGACTAAAGAACAAGTTCAGGATTTAAGGGAAAGAGTTACTTCCCTGAGGAGGCATCTTTGACATCGATAAAAAACTTGATGCATTACAAAAAGAACAGGAAATAACCATTAGCCCGGGTTTTTGGGACTATCCGAAAGAGGCAGAAAAAGTACTGGCTTCTATCAAAACAAAAAAAATATGGACAGACGCTTTTCAAAGCGTAGCATCGGTAGTTGATGATACCGGGGTGCTGTTTGAATTTTTCCAAAGCGGCGACGCCACCGAAGCGGAGATGCAGGAGCAATTTAATGCTGCTTTAAAAGCCGTTGAAGAACTGGAATTTAAAAACATGCTCTCGGCAGAAGAGGATCAATTTAACGCTGTACTTCAAATCACAGCAGGCGCAGGCGGTACAGAAAGCTGCGACTGGGCCGGCATGCTGATGCGCATGTAC
>DASXMZ010000361.1:0-2750 GCA_036495385.1 Mucilaginibacter sp.
TCATTCCGGCTTTTTTGTTTCTTAGGCTTTCCGCTTTGGTCCTTTCGCTTTCAGCTCAAATCATTTATCTATATTCATATCATTATGAAAAATCTTAGCATACCGGCGGCGGTCAAACTTATAGAGTTTAGCGGCGCGGTATGATACACCTTTTTGCTTTTCGTCGAGTTCTTTTAAAAAACCGTAGCTCAGCATCTTTTTCCGGAAATTTCTTTTATCCAGTTTTTTATTTTCTACAGCTTCATATAGCGATTGCAATTGCGTAAGCGTAAACTTCTCCGGAAGCAGTTCAAAAGCAATGGGCTGGTAGTTTAAGCGCCTGCGAATTTTACCAAATGCTGTCTTAAATATTTCGGAATGGTCAAACGCAAGTTTGGGCAGTTCATTTACCGGATGCCAAAAGGCTTTACGCGCATATTGGGTAATGGGCCTCAATTCCTTTTGTCCGTTAATGCGTATCAGCGCATAATAAGCAACCGTGATTACCCTACCCTGCGGGTGCCTGTTTACTTCACCAAAGGTGTGAAACTGCTGCATATGTAGATCTCTCAGGCCGGTAAGTTCATATAATATCCGTTCGGCGGCATCATCAATACTTTCATCTTGTTCAACAATGTAACCGGGCAATGCAAGCCAATCTTTAAAAGGCTCCTCGTTTCTTTCTATCAACAATATTTTAAGTTCTCCGGCTTCAAAACCGAATATTACACAGTCAATTGAAAAAACGGAATCAAACGAAGGTAGCTTTGCTTCCAAATCCTGCTAATTTTTAGGTTAAAATTTATATTTATTAGGTTAACTGCTAATGTAAAAAAAATTAAATTAAATTTAATGGTGTAATTTTCACACAGTATCTTCGTAGCTTCAAAGTAAGCTGTTAAAAATGCATAAAATTTCCAAATTGGCGGTTCTTACATCGGGTGGAGACGCTCCGGGCATGAACCCCTGTATCCGGTCAGTTGTTCGAACAGCTATATATCACGGTTTAAATGTGGTTGGCATCAGGCGGGGCTACCAGGGCCTTATTGAGGATGATATGTACGACATGGATACCCGTTCTGTTAGTAATATTTTAAATTTAGGGGGCACAATTTTAAAAACCGCCCGCTGTTTGCCGTTCCGAACCGACGAAGGAATGGAAACTGCGTATCAAAATTTAAAAAAACACAATATTGATGCATTGGTAGTTATAGGTGGGGATGGTACTTTTACCGGTGCCCTGCGCTTCTCGCAAAAATATCCTGATATATCAGTTTTGGGCGTGCCCGGAACTATAGACAATGATCTTTACGGATCCACCTATACCCTGGGTTTTGACACTGCTACCAATACCGTAATTGAAGCTATTGACAAGATACGCGACACTGCTGATGCTCACGACCGTTTATTTTTTATTGAAGTAATGGGTCGGGATTCCGGGGCTATTGCTTTGCGGGCAGGTATCTCGTGCGGAGCAGAAGCTATACTATTACCGGAAAAGGAAACGGCCATTGAAAAGCTGATCGAAAACCTTAAGAGCGGCCAAACCAATAAAAAATCTTCGAGTATAGTAATCGTAGCCGAAGGTGATAAACACGGCGGCGCTTACGACATAGCCAAGCTGGTACAAAAGGAAGTAAAATTTTACGATGTAAAAGTTACCATATTAGGCCATTTGCAACGCGGCGGAAGCCCTTCGGCATTTGACAGAATATTAGGCAGCCGCCTGGGTTTTGCCGCAGTAAATGCTTTATTAAACGGAAAATCGCAAATGATGGTGGGATTGGAGGCCAATCATATCAAATTAACGAGCCTTGAAGAAGCACTTAACGAACACAAGTTTAAACTGGAGGAAGATTTGATGGCGATGGCTGAAATATTATCGATATAGCAAATGATTGCAGTTGTATATAGCGGGTCAAATTATGCCGACTGGAGGTTAGCCGATAAAAACAGAACTATCGCGTCTTTTAAAACCAATGGTATAAACCCTTATTTAAACGACGAAAAACATATCATTCAACTGCTCAATAAAAACATCAACCTTATTCATCATGCTGAAGAGATAAAGCGCATCTATTTTTTTGGTGCAGGATCCTCTTCAAATGAACTTAAATCCCGTGTGCATAATGCATTCTCCACCTTTTTTAAATTCGGAAAGGTTACTGTTGAGCATGATATTATGGGAGCGGCCGTTGCATGCTGCAAAAATTCGCCGGGCATCGTCAGCATATGCGGCAGCGGCTCAAATGCAGCCTGGTACGACGGCAAAAAAGTAAAACCCAATAATTATGGTTTAGGCTATATTTTAGCCGATGAAGGATCGGGAAACTGGCTTGGCAAACAACTACTAAAAGGATTTATGAGCGAAACGCTTCCCGCCGACATTCATCAAAAATTTACTCAACGTTATGACGTTGACCGTAAAACTTTGCTCGAAAAGGTTTACCGCCAAAAACAACCTGCATTGTTCCTGAGTTCGTTCACAGAGTTTTTTATAGACAATAAGGACAATGACTATATAAAAGGAATCATAAAAAATGGCTTTGATAAGCTGATAAATACTTATTTATTACCCCTGCATGATCAACATCCCGAAGCTTTGTTGTATTTTGCGGGCTCTGTAGCAGCAGGCTTTCAAAACCAGTTGTACGAGGCTGCAACTGATGCAAATCTTAAAATTGCAAACATCATAAAAGAACCGATAAACAATTTATTAACATACTACTCAAGTAAAAATTAAAAATCATGAAAATAGGAATTAACGGCTT
>DASXMZ010000362.1:0-2600 GCA_036495385.1 Mucilaginibacter sp.
TACTTATGACCGCCTGGAGATGGCCAAGCTGGCTACTGATAATTCAACTCATATCGCAGTAAGTGACGTAGAACTGAAGCTGCCTCAGCCATCGTATACGATTGATACCCTCACCCATCTCAAAGAAAAATATCCGCAGCATGAATTCGCGCTTATTATGGGCTCGGATAATTTAATTTCCTTACCCAAATGGAAAAACTACAAAATGATATTGCGTGATTATCGTATTTATGTTTATCCCCGCCCGGGATACGAAAACTCAGATTTAGCTTCTCATCCCTCTGTCACTATAACCATGACGCCCCTCATGGAACTATCAGCAACTTTTATAAGAACATCCATCGCGCAAAAAAAGAACGTACAATATTTTGTCCCCGATGCGGTTTTGGAGTTTATTGACAGTAAGCACTTGTACAGGTAGTTGATTTGGGAGTTGAAGAGACTTAAGTTTTCAAAACTTCATTAGTCTTTCCTGCAAAATTCCTACCTTCGTTTTGCTAATTTTTTTATCAAAATGGGTCTTTATCTTTTAATTGCTTCTATTGTAATCCTCCTAATCGCCGTATTTCTTTTTGTAAAAAAGCCAGGGCCTGCGGATGGTATTTCTGCGGACGAACAGGCGAGACTAACAAATGAAATTACATCGCTAAAAATAACCCTGGCCAAAGCCGAGGAACGTGCTTCCGGTTTATCGCTCGAGCGGGATAAGGCAGATAAACAGTTACTGGATGAACGCTCAAGGCATGATGCCCTGGTAACGTCATTAAACCAGGAATTGCTCATCGAAAAAAACCGGATGACCAAGGCCGAAGAGGCGTTCAAAGCACAGCGCGAACGGTTATCTGAACAAGAAAACTCCATACAGGAAATACAGAAAAAATTTCAACTCGAATTCCAGAATGTGGCTAATAAACTGCTGGACGAAAAATCACAGAAATTTGTTGAAACCAACAGAACCAACCTGGACATTTTGCTGAACCCGCTAAAAGAAAACATCAAAGCCTTCGAGGAGAAGGTTGATAAGGTTTATAATATGGAAGCGGCAGAGCGTAATACGCTTAAAGGTGTTATTACGCAACTGATGGATCTGAATAAACTCATCAGCAATGAAGCTCAAAATCTGACCAAAGCATTAAAAGGCGACAATAAAAAGCAAGGTAACTGGGGCGAAGTAATTTTAGAACGTGTATTGGAACGTTCGGGCCTGGTTAAAGACAGGGAATATCGTTTACAAGCCAGCTTAAACAACACAGAAGGCAGTCGTTTGCAACCCGATGTTATCATAGACCTTCCGGATGACAAGCATTTGATAATAGATAGCAAAGTATCCCTTATTGCCTACGAGCGCCTGGTAAATTGTGAAACCGAAGAGGAAAGAAAGTTATTTTCAAAGGCGCATGTTGAATCCATCAGGGGGCATGTGGCTAACCTTTCGTCAAAAAACTACCACGACCTGCACCAGGTAAATTCTCCCGATTTCGTGCTGCTTTTTATCCCGATAGAATCTTCTTTCAGCTTTGCTGTTCAAATTGACGCCGAGCTATTCAGCGATGCCTGGGATAAGCGGGTGGTTATTGTGAGCCCTTCTACTCTTCTTGCTACTTTACGCACCATCGCCAGTATTTGGAAACAGGAACGCCAAAACCGCAATGTATTGGAAATTGCCCGTCTAAGCGGCGCCATGTATGACAAGTTTGTAGGTTTTGTAGGTGACATGGAAGGTATCGGCAAAAACATAAAACAAAGTCAAACTTCCTATGATAACGCCTTTAACAAATTAGTGGACGGCAACGGCAATCTCACTAAAACAGCCGAAAAAATAAAAAATCTTGGCGCTAAAGCAAATAAGCAGCTGGACCAGAAGTATACCGGCGATGATGAAGCTGAAGACGCGGCCAGGGGTGAACTTAAATTATAATTCAATAAAAAAAGTGTTCCACTTTAACGGAGGAACACTTTATTCGAAATCAGGATTAGTACTACTACTAAACACTGCCACTAAAACCTTCATTTATCCTTTAACGCGCTCAACATATGAGCCAGTCGCAGTATCAACCTTTACTTTATCGCCAATATTGATAAACAATGGAACCTTTATTTCGGCGCCGGTTTCAACAGTAGCATTTTTTAATGCACCGCTTGATGTATCGCCTTTAACGGCAGGTTCGGTATAAGTAATTTCAAGTTCGGCCGAGCCCGGAATTTGTCCCATAATTGGTTCGTCGCTCTCGAAAGCCACAATAACATTCATTCCTTCTTTCAGGAATTTTACGGCCGGACCAAAAAGAGTTTTTGGAATATTATGCTGATCATAGGTTGTATTGTCCATTACTACCAATGAGTCGCCATCTTCGTATAAAAATTGGTAATCGTTAGTTTCAACCCGTGCAATAGTTACATCCTCATCCGTACGGAAACGGTATTCAACCAGTTTTCCGCTTTTAACATTGCGCATACGCGCCTGGTAAAAAGCGCGCAAGTTACCTGGCGTACGATGTAAAAATTCTTCAACCTGCAATAGTTCGCCATTAAAGCGAAGTATATTTCCATTTTTTATTTCAGATGCTTTAGACATAACAAACAATTGAGGCGCAAACTTA
>DASXMZ010000363.1:0-9568 GCA_036495385.1 Mucilaginibacter sp.
GGTTGAATCGCCATTGGTCACAGCGCACTCTGCAGCTATATAATACATTTCGGTTAAGCGCACCATTGGAAATGTATTGGCCGCTGTAGCATTAAATTTTTTGGGCATCACCAGGGCAGCGCCGGTAAACGGAGCCATAAACGCTGCCAATTTGCGCCAATCGGAAGCGCTGCCGCCACCGGTTACATACAAGGCCGTTTGATTTACCGTGGATAGACCTAATCCTAAAGGAACTGTTAGTACAGATTTGTAATAGGCATAATAATTGGTATTATAGATGTACAATTTGAATAAACTTTCATTTGTAAAAAACAAATCAGTATTACTTTTAGACAATGCAAATGCATTGCTACTGATAATAGCATTAGTGTACAATTGCGCATTGGCAATATCACCTTTATAAATAAATACACGAGCCAATAAGCCCTTTACAGCCCAGGTATTGAGTTGTGATGTTACTAAGGATACGTTAGTTAACAATCCATCAGCTGTTTGCAGATCGGCGATACACTGTGTTAAAACCTGATCAATACTACCGGTTGGAGTTGTAGTTGGAGTTATTGTTGTTACATAAGGAATAGCCGAAACCGAGGTTGATCCTGCAGACGGAGCGGGAGCGAATAACCGGAGCAAATCAAAATGTAAATACGCTCTCAATGCTAACGCCTCCCCTTTAAAGGCGTTGTAGTCGCTGCCGGTAAACATGCTTTTCTTAGCTTCAAGATTTGCAAGCACGTTATTGACGTTAGCAATAGCCTGATACATTTTGTTCCATACATCAGCAGAATAACTTTTTACGCCCGGGTCCTGTAAATTATAAAGGGCGGTTTGATAAAATAAAGGATCTATTGCGGGGGTTATATTAACATCATAACTTCTGCCAAGTATAGATAGCACGCCCATATTCAGGTCTCTTCCGTAAAGCGACTGCGTTCCCATCTGAAGGTAAACCCCGTTTAGGGCTTCCCGAAATCCTTGTTTGGTAGAAAAAATGGCCGATTGATCTACCTGCGTAGGCTGTGGAGTATCCTCAACCCATTTTTTACAGGATATAGCGCTAAAAAGGATAAATAATCCGTAAATAGCTAATATTTTCTTTCTCACAAGTTGCATTAAATTTTTATTAAGCATTTAAAAGTTTGCGTTTAAAGAGGTTGTGTAATTACGTTGGAAAGGATAATAAATTCCACGCTGCATATTTGCTCCGCCTAATTCAAAAGCATTGTTCGCAATAAATCTCAGGGTCATGCTTTTAAGCAGAATTTTTTGAGCAATTATTTTTGGTAAGGCATAGCTTAACGTAAGTGAAGCAGATTGAATTTTGTTATCATTTTCTACAAATCTGGTTGTCACATAGGTTGGGTTAGTAATTAATCCATCGGCCGAAAGCCCCTTGTACAGTGCATTAGTCATTCCCGGTACCCAGCGTTGAGGTGATGCCGCGCGACTATCAACATTATAAGTGAGATCAGCATTTTCCATGTCAGCCAAGGTTTGGTTGTACACCTTTGCCCCTAATTGATAATTGAAGTACGCCCCTGCTGCGAATTGTCTGAAAGTAAGATCTGTCCCGAACGAGCCGGCAAATGAAGGTGTCATATTGCCCGCAAATACTTTATCGTTTGCATCCCAGGTTTCTGTTACAGAACCATCTTTCTTTTGGAACATTTCCATTCCGGTTTTAGGGTCTATTCCCAAAGAAGGCACAGCCCAGATGGCCGAAGGCGAGTAACCAACTTTATATTGAGCTTGAGGAACAGTTTGATCGGCAGTGGTATTGTTTACACTGTTCAAATTATCCAGGAATGGAGCAATACTTGTCACCTTATCCGTATTATGAATACCATTCAGGGCTATACTCCAGCTAAAATTATTTTGCGTAGCTCTGTACACAGTACCGATAGCACTAAATTCAAATCCGTTGTTTTCAACTCCACCATAATTTTGATAGGAGGAATAGTTTAGATAACCGGTAGAAGGAACTGAAATATCCGGTAGGATAAGATTGGTTGTTTTTTGTTTGTACACATCAAAGCTTACCGCTAACCGGTTGCCAAAGAAAGCTGCGTCCAAACCCGCATTCTGTTTAAATGTTTGGGGTGCTTGCAAGTTTGGGTTAGCATAACTGGTTAAGTACGCTCCTAAGCCGGTCCCAATAGTACCGATATTACTTCCTCCTGGTATATATTGCTGATCTGTATAATAATTATACGTTGTTCTGTTCAAGTAAGATAAAAAGTATTGATTACCGGTTATACCAGCACTCCCTCTAACTTTTAAGCGATTGATCCAATCAACATTCTTAAGGAATGTTTCATTTTTTATATTCCACGACAAACCTACGGCCCCAAACCGGTTAGGGTTGTTTGATAAACCTGAATAATAATCCAGTGCTCCGGATAGGTCTACCTGGAAACGTTCGTCATAACTATACGCAAAGGTCCCAAAGGTTGATGCGTACCGGGTTGAGATCAGATTACCCGTTGGCTTTAAATTACCGTAACCAGTTCCGAAGGCAATATCCGCCAATTGGTCAACGGTAAAACCGGTAACAAGAACCTGGGCTGCCTCACTGGATGTTTGCATCACATTTTCGCCGATGGTGGCAAAAAACTGGTGCTTACCAATGTTATGCTGGTACTGCAAACTCAACCTGCCTTCTACATCCAAAAACGAATTCGTGGTATAATTATATGATCCTCTTGTGAATATGTTATTTACCGATACATTCGCAAACGCGGTGTTATCAGGAGGCAGGAAATAATCCAATTCATCCGCTTGCCTGCTTATGCTGGCCATTCCATTTAATTGTAATCCCCTAACTATTACCCAATTCAAGTTGGTAACATCACTAAACCGTGAATATTTGGCAGCATCGGTAGTTGCAATTGTTGCATTATAAGCCGGATTGGTATAATTAGTTGTTACTCCGTTAACTACGTCCGATTCAAGAATTTTGGTCATTTTTCCAGTAGCCGGATCATAAGGACTCCAATAAGGATTCAGATTTACATAGTTACTATATGCTCCATATGGTGAGTTTGCGGCATTTGTACCGAGATAAGAAAAAGTGTTATTGAATGAGAATGAACCGAAGTGACCGCCAAAATAAGCACCTAAATCCGCGATCTTTCTGTTAGATCCTTTCATGCTTCCTTCAATATCATTGTACGATGCATTCAATCCATAATTCACATCATTATTCCCGCTGCTTAAAGCAATTGAATTCTTAGTACCTACCCCATTATTCAATGGCACCGCTAACCAATTTGTATTAGCCGGATTATTGTTTGAGCTACTGGTATTCAAACCCACCTGACTCTCAAGTGCTGATTTTTGTTGTGCATTTAACAGATGGTAAGAAGAAACATCTGCTGAAGCTATTTGTACTTGTGATGTTATTGATACATTGACAAGACCTGTCGGACGAATCGTTTGTATAGCTATAACCCCATTGCCTCCCCGCATACCATAAACTGCCGTAGCCGAAGCATCTCTTAGAACAGTTACATCTTGAATCCGGGTCATATCGATATCAACCGCAGTTTGAAGCGACACTTGGACACCATCCAATAAAATTACAGGTGTGCCCGCTATTGTAGTGTTTGCAGCAATGAAGTCGCCGGAAGAGGGACTTATTTGGACACCCGACGTAGTTTTATTATCATTTGCAACTGTGGCCGGATACGGAATGCTATTTGCTCCCCGCAAATTGATTTGAGGAAGTGTGTTAGGATTACTGCCATTATTATTACTTTCTATCACATTTAACGATGGCACATAATACTTCAAAGCCTCCACGAAGCTGTTTGGGTTGATCTTGCGAAGGTCATTGCCACTAATTGTTATTGCGGCCCCCGAAAACATTGAAGCAGGTGTTTTGTATACCCCCTTGTTAACAATTGAAGCATCCGATGCGTCTTCATTTGATTTTACCAATGAAACTATCATCATCTCTGCTGATGCTTTTTTCGACAGCGGATAATAGCCGGGTTTACTAAAAGAAATTGTTGAATTTTTGGTGACGTCTTCAAAAGATACAACACCATTGATTGTATATTCCGATTTACCATTTATCATAACCCGAACACTGTCCATTGACCTTGAACTTAAAAGGTCCCTTACGGAAACAATAAGTTTTTGCAAGTGACGAGTAGTATCAGCAACGCTGGATGTTACTTTTTTTTCACTCGGTTGCTGAGCATATGCTGAATGATGAATCGAGCAAATTAACCCGGCCAGGGTGAGCAAGTGATACACTTTTTGTTTCATTTAATAAGTTCGTTTATAAAGATTTAATCTATTGTTCTTAAATTAGCTGGGCGTCAAAACTACACGAGGCAGTAGGAAAAAAAAATGGATTATCGAGCTATCTGATGGATTATCCGTTTAAAAAGAGGGCTTAGCGAAGATTTCGATAAAGTTGCCTGTTAAAAGAAGAGGAGATAAAAAAACTAGTGTCATTATATTTCGGGGTTAAAAAATCCAAAGTTGACAAACTCACCGCTCACGAATTGTAGACGTGATTATAAAAGTATTGTGGTCGTTTGGTTTACAATGATTAGCAGCTTCGCTAAAGCTCCGCACCCTGATTGTCCCCATGCAGGCTCCATTTGCTTTTTTGCGAGCTTTAAAATTCGCTAAATCAGCTAGTTAAGAGATTTGCACAGCCGCAAAGTTTGATTCTATCCAGAAAAAACTCCGTTTCCGTGTTGTTTAGGCCATTTTTTTTTGGGGGGGGGGAATCCCCACTTGCCTAAGTGAGGTTAAATCATTGATTTTGAAGTTCCTTATCCTGCAGGTCAGGACGGACCTGCGACCCGCCAATTAACAGGGAGACGCTCGACTGCTATAATATTCTTTTATAAGATACTTTTCTTGCCAGGAGGCTTGCAGTACCATCAAAGGGGTAGCGAGGGAGTACGCCACCTCTCTTGCCCTTTGCGCGGCATACTATATGAATGGGCTGACGAATATCGCTTTACCAACACTTTTGATACACAACTGGGTTAGAATTCAGCTACGATATCGGCAAAATTATCGCAAAGTGAGTTTCTTATAAAGAATATCACTTTTCCTTCTATATTTTCATTATAGTATACGACTCGTCAAATGAACGGAGAAAAAGGAAAAAATGTCTCTATGGCGCCAACATTTTTTTTGTCTAAAATTTTTATTTTATTAGAAAATAATTTATACATAATCAACTTTCCCTCCTTATAGAAAACTCTTTTCGATCGAAACAATATATAACCTATATATATTGCTATCATAAAAAACAAGAAAAGACCTAATGTAGTGTCACCATTCCCCTTGACAAATCCGTCCCAGTCTTCGATTAAAATAAAAATAGGAGTTAACGGCGCGGGCACAAATAAGTAAATTACATACGATGAAAGTCTTTTCATTTTCTAAAAATACTAAAAATATGTTTCCCGCTCTACCCGTGCTCCTACTCCCAATGCTCTTTGCCCAATAAATTTTCTCCTGTTCGTACCGTTTTTGTTAAATGGTTTTCGGATCCCAGCCGCTCCTATATTCTCGCGCCAGGTATTTGTTAGCTTCAGGTATATTGGTGATCTGCCTGCTTGCTGCATCGTATTTCAACAACTTGCCGGCCCTTAATGCAGCAGCATATAAATTGACCGCTTCTGTAAGCGCTTCGGCTTCAATAAAACTGCCGGGATATTGCGTGCCTGTTTTACAGGAATCGGCAAATAGTTGTAATGATTTAACCATCCTGTCGTCCGCATAGGATTGCTCCGGCGGCGTTACTGTCTTTATTTCTTTCTTCTTATGAGAAAAAAGACGCGGGTTTTGTATGTTAAAACCCGTAAGGATTTTACCTTTCTCGCCGATAAACATCATCCCTTCAGCAGGTAAATCCTCATTATTAGCAATTAATTCATCAGGTATAGCCGGCCTCATTCCGCCGTCATACCAGCACAGGTCAACGGGAGGCCTGTCACCGTTAGCGGGATATTTGAATCTCACTGAACTGGCCATAGGGAATGAAAAATCGTTGTGTACAAAAGTTGGTGTATAGGCGCCCATGCCAACATAATGACTAAGGTTAGGCTCGATGATTTCGGGCGAAGTTAATTGCAAGGCATTGAACACCGTCCACAAGCTGTAATGACCCATATCGGCCATAGATCCTCCTCCGAAATCATACCATCCCCTGAAAACCATATTGGTATATTCCGGCGAATAGGCGCGGTCGGCTTCCGGGCCAAGCCAAAGATTCCAATCCAAACCATTTGGAACGGGCACAATTTCAGTTGGGAGCGTGGGATATTGCGGCCACACGGGGCGGTTGGTCCAGTTATGCACTTCTTTTAGCCTGCCAATTTTGCCCGAATTGATCCATTCCATCACCTGGTCCATCGACCCGTTTGAATCCCATGGAACAAGGTGTGTTACGAGGTTGCTTTTTTGGCGCGCCAGTTCAATTACCGCTTTACCCTCCAGCAGCCTGTTGGAGACCGGTTTATGCATCAGCACGTGTTTATTCCTTTTTAGTGCAGCTATAGCAAACAATCCGTGCAAATGGTCCGGGGTCATGATCTTTACAGCATTCAGATCCTTTTCCTTTTCAAGTAGCTCGCGAAAATCTGCATAAGCAGCACAGCCATTAAAATTATCGGATGCACGCTTATTGGCATAGTAAGTGTCTACAATATTTTTTCCATTTTCTCTTCCGCCGGCAACCCCATTCTCACCACCCGGGGTCCAGTCTGATTTTCCGGTCGCCGTGCGTATGGCATCTCTAAGTCCATCTTTCGACCAGTCCCTATACCCAATAGCATATTGATTAGGATCGCACACAGCAATCACCTGGATACCCTGTACAGCCAATAACGGTAATAGTTCCCTGATACCTTGTGTTCCGCAACCGACATAAGCCATGGTAACTTTATCGCTGGGAGCAACAAAATTCCTCCCGCCAAGCACGTGCCTGGGGACAATAGTGAAAGCGAGCGCACCCGTCGCCGCTATTTTCACAAATTCGCGCCGGTTGAGTTGAGAGGTGTCTGAGGTTGATGCCGCTGGTTTTTCATTTTTGGGGGACGGTATATCGCCACCGCCATTTAGTGGAGTGTCCTTTTTCATATTTGCTATATTTATAATTGGGAAAGCAATATAAATTTACGTCAGCAATTAATCAGTACGATCGGCGTTTTTTATTTCAGCTTTGCCTTTCTCCACTCGTAACGGAAGCCATAAGAAGTATGATTTTTCAAGATCGGCTGACAACTGAACCACACGCCAAATGGAACAGACACAAATCATTAAGTAAGTTTTTCACCTCCCAGATTAGCTTATAGATACCAAATGGGTTTCTAAAAAATGTTTTACAATTGTTTTACAAAAACTATATAAAACAGAAAACACTTACATCGGACATGATGTAAGTGTTTGATTTTAAGGCTCCTGAGGCTGGGCTCGAACCAGCGACCCTCTGATTAACAGCCAGATGCCCAATGTTTATAATGACTTAATTATCAGTTATTTATAACTTCATTTTTTTTCATTGTTACATATTTGTAACATGTTTTGATCTTGCATCGCAACGTTTCGCTTTTAAATCAAATATAATGATTTATGCTCTAAAAGACAATAAACGTCAAACAATTATACGGGCGGCTGGCTAATTAAAATAAAAATCGTATCGCCAAACGAAGCAAAAGAACTTTTTACGGCAGACCAATACAATAAAAAGATAGGTTGACAGAAAGCCCCTTGCCGTTTTGTGAGGGGCCTTCTGTTAATTTGAATATCCACTCATTATCGGTTCTTATTGGCTCATATTCATCAATAATTACAAAGTGCCTGTTGGCAGAGTATATAAAGAAGATGTTTTTAAAAAACTTAATGAAATAAAAATTTAATGCCCGCCAGAAGCATTTGAATTTGACTATAAGGCTCCATTTAACCGAAATTTCCAACCACTAAGCTGAATGGTTTTTTAAGACTAATGATTGGGATAAAAGAAATTGGACAAAGCAGTGGTATTTTTATTTCAGGAAGCGTATTTTGTCTTTAAGTATCTGCAGTTCTACTTCGGTTTTAGCCAGGCTACAGGCCTTTTCATAGTTAGTTATCGCCTTTTGTACATCGATATTTTTATAGAGCTCGCCAAGGAGAATAAAATAGAAGTGATTGTTTACTAATCCCAGTTTTTCCGCTTCTTCCAGAGCCTTTTCAGATCCAAGCACTTTATACAAGGCAAAAGTCCTGTTAAGTGCAACCCCAGGCGAATAGTTAACGAGTAAAAGTTGATTATAAAGCTGCAAAATATCTTTCCATTTTTGTTTGGAATTTTCCTTTGTGCAATGCCAGCAGGCAATTCTTGCTTCAAGATGGAACGAACTGACTTCATTGCCATTTGCCGATTTACCCAAAAAGATTATGCCTTGTTTGATCATTTCTTTGTCCCATAGCCGTTCATTTTGATTTTCATACAAAACGAATTCATCAGTGCCGGCGTACCTGGCGGCGAATCTGGAAGCATGGAAACACATCAGCGCTATTAATGCACTGGTCTTAGGTTGATTTGTCTTTTTGTAACTTGCGAGTGTGAGCCCCAGGCGCAGCCCTTCCAAACAAAGTTCTTTTCTCAACAGCTGATTTTGGGTTTTTGAATAGTAGCCCTCAGTAAACAATAAATAAATGATATGTAATACATTATCAAGACGGCCGTCAATGGTAATTTCTAACGGCATTTCCAGGGTGACTTTTTCCAGTCGAAATTTCTCTTTCGCCCTGAAGAGCCTTTTATTAATGGTTTCCTTATTCGTCAGAAAAGCTTCGGCAATTTCTTCAATACCAAAACCACATAATATTCTTAATGCTAATCCGATTTGCGCTTCACTTGCAATCAGGGGGTTGCAGACCGCAAATATCATCCGTAGCTGACTATCTTTGATGTTTTCTTTAGAAAAGCTGACTTCAGGTGTCGCGTAACCCTCCTCCCAATCAGAAGTGAGGTTTGGCACAACTTTTTCAGCAAAGATTTTATTTCTTCTGAAATAATAAGCCATTTTCTGTTTTGCCACTTTGTATAGCCATGCAGTCGGGTTTTTGGGCTTGCCCTGAATTCTCCAGCTTTCAATAGCTGTTAAGAACGTATCGCTAACAATATCTTCAGCCGTTTCAATATGCTGCAATCCAAAAATCCTGCTGATAACAGCGACCATTTTGGAAAATTCCTTTTTAAATAAGGTGTTTAATAATTCCTGGCTCTGTTCCATTATAAAATTAGCTCAATTGGGGGAAAATCATCATAGGAATAGTCGGAGATTTAATCAGAAAATATCCTGTGCTGATGTTCGTGCAGTGGCCTTATTTCCACACTGCCTCCAAAATCCAAAGCTGGGCAACCGTGGGCTAAAGTCGTTGCGTCTTCCAAATCATCAGCTTTGACGATGATAAGCCCGGCCAGAAGTTCCCTGATTTCTACAAATGGTCCGTCAGTAATTATACCCGCAGGTTTAAGCACTTTCCCTTTAGGAGCGAGCCGGATGCCCATGTTCTTTAATTTTCCTTGAGCCGCAATCCCACCGAA
>DASXMZ010000364.1:0-9713 GCA_036495385.1 Mucilaginibacter sp.
CCCACTTCTTACCAATCTCCATAGCCTTATCAATCTGTTCCTGCGATAAGCCCTGCTCAACCATTTTTCCCTGCTGGTCTGTTATCGACTGTTCTAAAACCTGAGGGCTTAAAAAGGCAAGGTATATATAAATAAAAACAGCCAGCATCAATCCCGAGAAAACAGAATATCGAAAACCGGCAGAAAAACCTTCTCCAAATGTAAGATACCCGCCGAGCTGATCTCTGTATTCCTTTTGAGTCAGCAACAAAAAGACTATAAAAGGAATGTATCCCAAAAATTTAAATGCGGAGCTTTGATCAATATTTAAAAGTTGAAATGCGTAAGTAATTACTATCGAGGTTGCGACATAAATAATAGCCCATTTAGATGCTATTTTTGTAGGGTTTTGTGTTGAATTTTCCATTTATGAGATTTAAGTTTATTTAAAATTAGTTAATATGCCCAACACCGCCATATCAAATTCTTTATGTAACGCGTATTCCGCAATTTCATTTTTTGACTCTTCGGATGGGCGTGTGTTGTGAAAAAAGCACATTATCGGATAAAACAATTCCTTTAATTCCGAGTCTTCCGGCAGTCTTTCGGCTACCTTGCTGATCTCCTCCACCGGACTTTCCATTAGTATCTGGTGCTCAATAACAGGTTCATAAATATTGTACTCGTCCTGAAATTCGTCTTCGTCGACCAATAAAAATTCTTTCAGGTAATCATCCAGCTCCGGTGTGATGTCTTCTTCCTCGCACTCATTCAAATACAGCAGAAGATTCAGCAATTCGGTTCCCCTATCAAGTGTCTCTTCTTCTATATCTTCCCATTCAGGACTATCAAGGTAATCTTCCTCCAGTTTTTTAACATCGGCACTAAAGAAATTAACCATCAGCAAATCAAAAAAAACTTCACGCAATTCTTCAAGCTTTGGATAATCGTCAAATACTTCGTCGAGCAGGTCAACTTTTGTTAAAAAATCTTCTTCTGATGCAAATGCCTCCTTAAATACATCAGTAAAAGGTGTGGCCTTAAAAGTGCTGTACTTTGAAAAAGCTTCCAGTGCTGCCGTAACGGCCGATTCTACTTTTGAATCAATCATGGTGAAAGTTTATTTATAAAGGTAATTATTATTTAGGGTTAATAATATTTTTCCTTTTAAAGTTTGCCCTAAGAAAGGAGAATTGTAAGACTTAGACCGGTTGTTTTTCCTGGTATATTCCCATTCAGCAGCCGGATCAAAAAGCACCATATTTGCCGGTTGCCCATCGGCTATTGCCGGAACCGCTACATTTAATATTTCCCGTGGATTTACGGCGAGTTTCTTTATAATCAGATTCAAATCCAAGCCTGTCATCAGAACCAGCGATAACATAGTTTGCAAGCCAATCATGCCATATTCGGCCACTTCAAATTCAACATCTTTAAACTCCACCTCCTGCGGAGTGTGCTGCGATACTATGGCGTCAATGGTACCGTCAATAAGCCCTGCTATCAGCGCATCAACGTCATCCTGAGTTCTGAGCGGCGGCTTAACCTTATACAAACTGTCGAAGTTTATGAGCGCCTCATCTGTTAAAACAAGGTGATAGGCAGCAACATCGCAGGTAACGTCCAGTCCTTTTCTTTTGGCTTCCCTTATGAGTTCAACCGAACGGGTAGTTGAAATGGTACTGAAGTGTATTTTTGAGCCGGTATACTCAGCGAGGTAAAGATCCCTGGCAATCATCAGTTCCTCCGCAAGCGGCGGAATACCTTTCATCCCGAGCAAGGTGCTTATTTCGCCTTCGTTTACCTTGGCCTTTCCTGCAATAGCGGTGTCTTCCGGATAAGAGAACACAAGACCGTCAAATCCCTGCGCGTAAAGCAACGCCCGTTCCATTAGCCCGGCATCCTGCACCGGCCGGTCGCCGTCGGTGAAAGCTTTGGCACCGCTCAAGTACATGTCATACATTTCAGCAAGGTCTTTACCTTCCCTCTTGTGTGAAATAGTACCCAAAGGGTATACGTCAACCAGATTTTTTTTGGCCCTGTTAAGTAAATATTCTATTTCTGCCTTCGAGTGTACAGGGGGGATAGTATTTGGCATCAGGGCCACTCCTGTAAAACCGCCTGCTGCTGCAGCCTTGGTACCTGTGTAAATATCCTCTTTAGTTTCGAGGCCCAGCTCACCAATATTACAATTCAGGTCAAAGAAACCGGGCGCTACATATTTGCCTTCTGCTTCAACAATTTCCACGTCCGATTCAATATCATCCCCAATCTTTGTGATAACTCCCTTCTCAATCAAAATATCAACTACCTGGTTATTAAAAGACGAGTTAGGATCAATAACGGTTGCGGATTTAATAAGCAAATTCATTAGTGCTGCTTTAAGGGTGGGTTAGTATCCATTTATACAGGTTGCGAAATTCGTTGTTTGTCGGTTTTGAAATACCTGACAAGCAGTATTTCGGCAGCCAAAAAAATTAATGCCAAAATTATACAAAGTTTCCATAATTGTATGCCGAAATTTGTTTCTGTTACGGCTCCCTTCAACGAACCTTTGCCGGCCTGTAAAACTGCAGATGCCTGCGGCATCAAATTGCTAAGCTCGCTGCGATTAAAATAAGTAAGATCCGATTCGCGCCGGCTATCGTTAAACGCCAGGACTGCTACTGTACTGTCTTGCTTCTTCAGGTCATACAATCCGGTTTCCTGCAACTGATCTGCCATATAAAGCAGCGTGCTTCCCTCCTGCTGTTTAGTATCCGGAATAATTACCTGTCCGGGCTTAATTAATTTAAGCAATTGTTTTTCAGACGTTTGAACGGGCGGAATTTCAATATTTTCATCTCGCCCTAAAGTGTAAAACAACGGCTGGTCATGTCCGCTAAGCAGGGCTAGTCTGAACATTACGGGTACAAAAAGTGCATGCCGTGGCAGGTTGCTAAAATCTTCATCCAAAGGCACGGCCGACAAATAAACCTTACCGCTGCCACTTTTATACCCTGCCCAGAATGCTTTTCCGCCTGGTAATGTCATTAAATTTTCGGCTCTGTTGCCATAAGATGAGTTTAGCTCGTAATATTTTTTTATCACCGGCAGATCGGGATTTTGAGGAGAATTTTCGAAGATATTCTTAAATACCTGGTTTTGGAGATTAATGGCGGCTACTTTCGTGTTTTCAATCAGCAATTTCTCAGGGTAGGCTGCATTCATTGACTGTAACAAGGAATGGTAACTGTTTAAGTCTGCATCCACCGACGGAAAAACGATCAGCGTCCCACCCTTATTCACATAAGTTTTAAGCTGTTGTGATAGGCCGGTGGAAATTGCTTTTACGTCGCTTAAAATAATTAACGGATACGTCCCCAAAGCAACATAATCAACATTGCCATCAGGCACACGTTTAGCCTGAAAAAACGGATCGGCGGCAAAAACAGCTTTTAAATAAGGATTAGCTGTGCCGTCGTCGATAATCAAAACCGGCAGTTGATCTTTTACATTAAAAGAGAAATAAAACTGGTTGTCAAAAGTTACCGGGTTATCCTGTAAAGTAATAGTTGCACGCTGCCAACCCGGTTTCAGGTCCGAAAATGTAAGCGTATCATATTGTACAGAACGCGCATTTATGGTATAACTGCCTAAAGCCTTTTGCTCGCCGTTAATAACCAATTTTAGCGGTACTTTTTCTGATTTCTCGTCGGCGTAGTTATGTAGCCGCACCACCAGTTTTTCGCTTTCAGCTGGCCGGTGAATTGCGCTTAACAGCGCAACGGAATCTACAGCCACATTTGGTAACGAGTTGGCCTTAAGTTGCACCAAATTTAGTTTTAGCCCGGCATTGGTTTTTATAGGTTGGGCTGTTCCCATATTTTTTTGAAAATCAGAGATGATGTAAATGGATTTTACTCCATCTGTATGCATATCCAATAAACTTTGTTGCCGGTTAATAATCTGCTGCAAACTCCGGCTCTGCGGACTTATCTTAATTGCGTCAACCGCATCGTTAAATTCATCCCGGTTTACCAGTCGCTGGTGTTTGCCTTCAAAATCCTGGGTAAGTAACTGAAACCTGTCATTTATGCTATAGGCTGATGCTATTTCCTTCGCCCGGCGCTTTGCCTCATCCAATAATGAGCCATCGCTGTTTAGGGTTTCCATCGAGTACGAATTATCAATAAAAATGCTTACGATATGCTGCTTGCCAACGTTTGCAGCATTTTGCCCCGGAATATAAGGTTTTGCAAAGGCAAGTATCAAAAATGTAAGCGCCAGCATTCTCGCCGCCAATATCAAACGTTCTTTTAAATTCTTTAAGGATGACTGCTGTTCCTGAATATCCTTTAAAAACTGCACATTACTGAAATATACTTTATGATACCGCCGGAAATTAAATAAATGGATGAGTAAAGGTATTGCCAGCGAAACGAGCGCAAATAAAAAAGCAGGATATAATAAGCGCATTTAATATACAAATTTTAGGTGTGCAAATTTCCGATGTGCCCCGTATGTACGGGGCTGCTAATTTCGGACATGCAAATTGTTTTTAACTATAAACGTTTAAACTTTTCGAATCATCTAAATCTAAAACAAAAAACTGTTCCCTGGTATTATTCCATAAATAAATTTAATGGTTCACTGGCATATCGGTTGTTCGGGATTTCACTATAGCGATTGGAAAGGATTGTTTTATCCCGAAAAACTGCCTCAGCGCAAATGGTTTGAATTTTATTGCGAACATTTTACTACCCTGGAACTGAACGTGACTTTTTACCGCTTTCCGCAATTATCATTTTTACAACGCTGGTATGAAAAAAGTCCCGCCAATTTCAGGTTCGCCGTGAAGGCGCCAAGGGCTATTACACATTACAAAAGGTTTAACGACAGCCATGATCTGATCATCAGCTTTTATGAAACTATTAACGCTGGTTTGAGGGAAAAACTTGGCCCGGTGTTATTCCAGCTACCACCAGACTTCAATTTTACGTTGGAAAGGCTTGAACGGATAATTGATAATTTAGACCCCAAATTTAAAAACGTGCTGGAGCTGCGCCACGTGAGCTGGTGGCGGGATGATGTTTATGAAATGCTGGCAAAGCATAATATTACCTTTTGTGGTATGAGCCATCCGGCTTTACCCGATGACGTAATTCAAAACAATGAAAGGGTTTATTACCGTTTCCACGGGGTGCCTGATTTGTACAGGTCGCCCTACTCTACTGAATTTTTACGAAATGTGGCGGATAGTATTGAGCACAATAAAAACGCAAAGGAGGCCTGGTGTTATTTTAATAATGATTTTTACGCAGTTGCTATTGCTAACGCAAAGGAAATGTTAGGAATGGTTTCCAAAGTGATGAATTAACTAGAGATTGAGAATTAAGATAAACGTAATGGCCATCTCCTTCGCTGAAAGAGATGGCTAGATACTGGTGCCTTTAAACAAACCTTTCATCTGGAAACGCTTCCGGCACTATAAATCTCAGGAAATTGAAAATAAATCAGGCGAACGCCTTATTTTCGAAATTAGCTTTTATAATTTTATCGGAAATTTTTAGATTTTTTCCGGTTTTTTTAAGTTCCTCCGTAGAAACTCCATATGTTTTAAGCCAATAATTATCTTCGTAGTTTTCCTGAATTGTAACTTCTTCCTTTTTAGGATCTGCGGCCTTTATTTGATCGTTCATAGTAATTAGTTTTAATGTATCTAACAAATCAGTGACAGCAAAGTTATTCCTAAATAATTAAGTTACGGTTATTATTATGTTAAATTAATGTTACCAATTCATGACGGGTGGATATTGTAATTTACAACTACTTTAATATCAAATACTTACAACTGATATCCACAAAATGTCTATTTGGCCTGTGGAAAAAATGATTTAATTATGTTGTAACACGCAATTGGTATTATCTTAACGTTAAATAAAAAACTTATTAGTCAAAATCAAAGATATCACGTCGTGCCCTTTGACGCATTGACTGCCAAAATCGTTAAATATCTTCCTCTTCCCAGTATTAGCTGACACTAGGTATCAGAAAAATCACGAGTACAACTCCGGCAATCAGAATTAAAACGGTTACCAGTGCAGCAAGGGTATACGATGGCTTAAATTCATTGTTTAATAATTGTTTTCCGTGATCCTGTAGCGGCATAAGCGTATAGGGCAATAATAATGCCTGTTAAAACTAAGAATATGCCGGTTTCTGACGAATAACCTTTAGAGGGTGTTACCGCAACAGGCCGACCTAAATCCCGTGTGATGCTTCTTATAAAGAGGGCAAATTTTACAATCACAAAGCCAAAACCCATTAGCGCAATGCTTGTTCTTATCCAGGCCAGAAAGGTTCTTTCATTTGCTAAATGGTCGGTCGGTTTAATGCGTTCGTTTGTTTTTTTGTCTTCAGGCATATCGGAACTATTTCTTATAAAAGTATGAAGGAAATTTAAATTATGCACCGGCCTGATTTATTATTTAAAAATCAAAGGACAGCCCTTCGGGATCCGGAAGAAATAATAATATGAAACAATAAATTTTATTAAAACATAAATGCGAATCCGGTGTAATAATATATTAAATATCACCGGGTAACCTGTTTATTTAAATAGCTGATTTTTATGGTATCCATGTTTCAGAAATATTATGCATTTTATTTAAAATGTATTTTTCTGCAGTCTCCTGTGAAGGTCGATACTTTCGCTAGGGCTATAAAAACGCAAAAATCGATGGCTGTTTTGGCGATAGATGAACTAAGAAACAACAGATACATAATAGTTGAAGACGATTTAATAAAATTGACATCCAAAGGGCTGGCTTATTTGGTGAGCAATAATTTAATCAGCGCGGCCGACCAGGAACGAGCTGCCGGCTTTGAAAAAGCAATTGTTACTGCCGAACATAGAACGCCTGCCTTCAAAATAACAATCCCCGCGGCTAAATTAAAGTTATCAGCTATTAAGCCAAAGGTGCCTGCTGTTAAGCTGCCCGCTATCAAGCTAAGGATACCAACTATCAGGATAAATACCCCGGCTCTCAAAATGGAGAATCCGGCATTCGGTATAATTAAAAATAAACGGCTTGAAATTTTGGCATTGGTTGTCGGAATAATATCCATCGCGGTTGTGATAGGGTTAATTTTGGCCGGATAACTCTTAATATATCTTAACTGTTAAAATTCGCAAGCACAATTTCTTCGTCAGTTGGCTTATCTCAGATTGCAGCGAAAATATTATAACTTGACTATAAAGCTTTTAGCTTCCACCGGTGAAAATTTCGTTAAATCAACTTTTGTGGTAAAATTCTAATGCCTATACTTGCGTAAACCTTATCATCACAATGAAAAGATTACCACTATTATCGACAGCCATTTTAGTAATACTAATTACAGCTATTTTTAATTCCTGTTCAAAAAATGGCGGATCCAACGCCAGCCCGAAGCTTGCAATTACAGCACTGAACATAAATTCGGGTCCATTTGGTACTTTGGTTACCATCACAGGCTCGGGGTTTAGTACTACAGTAGCTAACAACAAAGTTTATTTTAATGGTGTAGCGGCTTTGCTTGCCGACGCGACCCCAACACAAATACACACAATTGTCCCACTGACAGCGGGCACGGGTAATGTAACCATCACAGTTAGCGGAGTTACAGCAACTGGTCCGGTATTTACCTACCAGCCGGCGGAAGTTATTTCTACGATTATTCACCAAGGGTCTGCAGCTGGAACGGGAATAGTAACCGGTTTATTTACACCTAAAGGAATTGTGGCCGACGCGGCAGGCAATTTATACATTGCTGATCAGGGCAGTAATGTAATCAGAAAAGTTACAACTGCTGGAGTGGTGTCAACATTTGCAGGCACTGGGCAATTGGGCATGGCTGATGGAGCTAGCGGCTCTGCAAGTTTTAATCATCCGGCAGGAATGGCTATCGATGGCGCAGGAAATATCTACGTATGTGATAATGGCGGGTTACTGGTTAGAAAGATAACGCCTGCCGGAGTCGTATCCACACTTGCGGGCAACAGTATGAATCAAGCTGTTAATGGGACGGGCAGCGGTGCAGGTTTTTCCAGGGCTATAGCTCTTGCCGCAGATGGCGCAGGTAATATATTCGTTGCCGATCAGGGTGCCGGGCAAATAAGGAAAATTACGCCATCCGGGGTCGTAACCAGTTTTTATGGAGGTGGTTCACCTTATGCACTAACTATAGATAAGACAGGAAACATATTTGTAGCAGACGCTCAACACAATGACATATTTAAAATAACTGCCGCCGGAAGTGAATCAACTTTTGCAGGAGGTGGAGGTGCTCCTGTGGATCAGGATGGTACGGGCATCGCAGCCAGTATTGTCAATCCTTATTTCATCACCATAGATGCAAATGGAAACTTATATGTGATTGACGACGGTAACGTTATCAGAAAAATAACTCCTGGTGCTGTTGTAACAACTTTTACTGGCCACGGCTCGGCTGCTGACGGTCCCATAGCGACGTCAAGTCTAATAGGCGGCGATGGGATTACGATTGACGCTTCAGGCAATATATACGTAATAGACGCCGGTGTGATTAGAAAAATATCATTTCAATAAAATTATTGGATTTTTAGTCAACTAAAACATTCTAAATAAAGCAGTTCAAAACGTTTTAAAAATAACGGCCCCGCTAAAATCATTATGATATATTTGGCGTTTTTAAAATGCCCGTGAACCCAAACAATACTAAAAATCCCGTACGACGTATTCTTATAGCCAGCCTGATCGGTACAACCATTGAATTCTTTGATTTCTATATTTACGCCGCCGCGGCGGTGCTCGTGTTTCCGAAATTATTTTTTCCAAACTCCACCCCTGCTGTAGCCACCTTGCAGTCTTTGATAACATTTGCCCTGGCCTTTTTTGCCCGGCCATTAGGTGCTGCACTCTTCGGTCATTTTGGCGACCGCAAAGGTCGTAAAGCTACGTTGGTAGCAGCCCTCATGACGATGGGCCCCTCGACCGTTGCAATAGGCTTACTACCGGGTTATCAATCCATCGGTATAGCCGCGCCGATTCTTTTGGCTTTATTCCGCTTTGGGCAAGGTTTGGGCCTTGGCGGTGAGTGGGGAGGTGCCGTTTTATTGGCGACTGAAAACGCTCCTCCGGGCAAAAAGGCCTGGTACGGTATGTTCCCGCAACTGGGCGCACCTATTGGCTTTTTTATTTCGAGCGGTATATTTCTTTGGCTGACCAAAACCATGACCGACGAGCAGTTTATCAACTTCGGTTGGCGCATTCCTTTTATTGCCAGCGCTTTGCTGGTTTTGGTGGGACTGTACGTACGTTTAAAAATTACCGAAACACCCGACTTTGTAAAAATCATTGAAAATAATGAACGGGTAAAACTACCGGTGATCGATGTGTTTATGAAACATACCCGGGCCATCATCTTAGGAACCGTTGCCACAATCACAACTTTCCTGCTGTTTTACCTCATGACGGTATTTACCTTAAGCTGGGGTACCTCGGCACTACACTATTCGCGCACCAGTTTCCTTATCGCTCAAATTATATCGGTGATATTCTTCGGTTTAGGTATCCCCTTATCCTCTGTTTTGGCCGACCGTTATGGACGTGCAAACATGCTGATCATCGCTACCGCCGGTATCTTTTTATTTGGCCTGTTTTTTTCACCCTTATTCAGTACCGGCAGCTGGGCAATTACAGTTGGCTTCCTGGTGCTTGGTATGTTTTTAATGG
>DASXMZ010000365.1:0-8116 GCA_036495385.1 Mucilaginibacter sp.
GACAGAAAGGGTTTTAGGCAACATACTTGCTGCGCCAAACGCAACGAGCGTGGGCCGTAATTGCAGAATCAGCACTACGCCCATTATAAAAGACGTAATGCCTACCAGCGTTAATGAACGATAACCTATTTCATAGCATTGACGCACAAATTCGGACCATTCAAAGCCACCGACAAATATGTTTTTGAAAAACTTTATAAAAAATCCTACCTGGTCGCCAATGCCTTCCAACCATCGCTTCCATGCGGGGAGTGCTATTTCTTCTGCCATGAGGTTAAACTGTTAATACAATAAAGATTTGCTTAATTGCTTTTAAACAATTCAATTATTTTTTAACCTCCGGAAAATTCAAGCTGGCTTATAACATTGGAATATCCATTATTAGCAGGCGGGACTCGGCCTCGGTTTCAATTGTAATTGAACTTGTATTATAAACACCAAGGGCGTCCCTTTTGTTTAATTTTTGGCCGTTTATTTTTAAAACTCCTTCTAATACAAATATATATGCCCCATTGCCTTTTGTCTTTATTTCATAATTGATTCGCTGCTCAGGATCAAATTCGCCCATCGAAAATGTGGCATCCTGGTTTATCCACAAGGTGTCATTACTTTTAACAGGCGAAACCAAGGTGGTTAATTCGTTTTTCTTCATAGCATTCGCGAAGCTCTTTTGATCATATCTTGGCTCAATGTTCATTTCTTTTGGAAAAAGCCAGATTTGCAATGTGTTCGCCGCTTCATTATTTGAGTGATTATACTCCGAATGCTCAATACCGGTACCTGCCGACATTCCCTGCACTTCACCAGCAGCAACAACGCCGACATTCCCCATGCTGTCCTTATGTTCCAGCGCCCCTGCCAACGGAATGGTGATAATTTCCATATTATCGTGCGGGTGAAGGCCAAACCCACTGCCGGGTGCAATTATATCATCATTTAGCACACGTAAAACACCAAAATGTACGTTTTTAGGGTTATAGTATGGGCCAAAGCTGAAGGAGAAATTAGCTTTCAGCCAGCCCAGGTCGTTTGTTCCGCGCTCATTGGCGGGATAAAAAATTTGTTCCATTGTTTTAATATTATATGTTTAAACACGCAATTTTTATTCCATAATTTATTTATGCGTATTTTTGCGAAAATTTTAGCACTTAAATGGCAATTAAAGCAGTTGTAGCCGGAGCAAGCGGACTAATTGGCAGTAACCTGTTAAACATTTTATTGCAACGACCTGATTATGATGAAGTTCTAATTTTGGTGCGTAAGCCTTTGCCCATGGAACATAAAAAGCTGACACAGCTTAAAATAGATTTTGATCGCTTAAATGAGTATTCAAAATCAATTACAGGACACGCTGTCTTCTGTTGCCTGGGAAGCACGAGGAAAAAAACGCCTGATTTAACTGCTTACAGGAAGATAGATCACGATTACCCGTTGCAGCTGGCAGAAATAGCACATCAAAATGGTATTGCGCAGTATCATTTAGTATCGGCAATTGGCGCCAACGCATCCTCATCAAATTTTTATACGAAAATGAAGGGGGAGACGGAAGAGGATATTAAAAAGGTAGGTATTGACGCACTCCATATTTATCAGCCCTCGTTTTTAACCGGTGGCAGAAAAGAGGAAAGATTAGGAGAGCGCATTCTCATTCCTATTATGAAAGTGATAAATCCAATCCTAATTGGAAGCCTAAAAAAATACCGGAGTATTCCGGCGGTCGCCGTTGCAAGAGCTATGTTTAAACAATCATTAAAAAACGAAGAAGGGATATTTATTTATCCTTCCGACGAAATAAAACAACTATCGTGAGTACTTATATATCTGCCGAGAATCTCGGCCATTCTTTCCATGACCACTGGCTATTCAAAAATCTAACCATTGGTATTAACCGCGGACGAAGGGTAGCCCTTGTGGGCATCAACGGCGCTGGTAAATCAACTTTGCTAAAACTGCTTGCAGGTAGCTTCAAACCAACCGAAGGTAAGGTGGTACAAAGCCGCGATTTAAATTTAGGTTACCTGGAACAGGATCCTGGCTTTAAAGATGCAATTACCATCAGCGATTATATTTTCCATGCAGACGATCTGCAGCAGCAACTGATCAGAAAATATGAGGAGCTATTGGAAAATGATCCCGACAATTCCAAAGCGATTGAAAAGGTGATGGAGGAAATGAGCAACATCGACGCCTGGGAGTATGAATATAAAATAAAAACCATTTTAGGACGATTGGATATCCACCACCTAAATCAGCATATAAACACGCTATCGGGTGGTCAAAAGAAAAGGCTTGCCCTGGCAAAATTACTGATTGAAGACCCGGAACTTTATATTTTGGACGAGCCAACCAATCACCTGGATATAGATACTATTGAATGGCTTGAAAAACTTCTAACAGAAGGCTCAAAGAGCATTTTAATGGTGACCCACGACAGGTATTTCCTGGATAATGTCTGTAATGAGATATTAGAAATTGACCGGGGAAAAATTATTCCTTACAACGGCAATTACGGCTATTATCTGGAGAAAAAAGCAGAACGTGAGGCCGCTGATGAAGCTTCATTTCAAAAAAACAGTAATTTATTGCGAAAAGAACTGGAATGGATGCGCCGCCAGCCACAAGCCAGGGGCACCAAATCAAAAGCGCGGATTGATGCTTATTATGATCTGGAAGAGAAAACAAAAAATGGGGGAGCAAAGCAAAAGGTCGAATTAACCGTAAAAACGGCACGGCAGGGGAATAAGATAATGGAGATGCATCATCTTTATAAATCTTTTAACGGCAATACATACATTAATAACTTCAGTTACGTTTTCAAAAAGGGTGATAGGATAGGCCTGGCTGGTAAGAACGGAAGCGGGAAGTCGACTTTATTGAACCTGATAACAGGTACGTTAAATCCTGATAAAGGGACCATTGATAAGGGTGAAACAACTGTTATCGGCTATTTCCATCAATCGGGTATTACGTTTAAAGAAGATGAACGCGTTATAGACATCGTAAAGAATGTGGCAGAATTCATCACCATGGCCGACGGCAAACTTATTTCAGCATCGGCCTTGCTTACTTTGTTTCTTTTCCCTCCTGCTAAACAATATGGGTTTATATCCAATTTGAGTGGCGGCGAGAAAAAAAGACTACAATTAATGAGTATTCTGATGAAGAACCCAAATTTCCTGATACTGGATGAGCCGACAAACGACCTGGATATAGATACTTTAAATGTATTAGAAGAGTTTTTGACCAACTATTCCGGTGTTTTAATGATGGTTTCGCACGACAGGTATTTATTAGACAAGCTAACTGATCAGCTTTTTATCATGGAAGATAACGGCCATGTTAAAATATATAATGGCAATTATTCATCATACAGGCTGGAATTGGAGGAAAACAAGCAGCAAAACAAGCGCAACACCTCTTCGGAATCACAACAAACGCCTGCGAGCAAAAAAAGCAAGCTAAGTTTTAAAGAAACTAAAGAGCTTGAGACATTGGAAGGCGAAATAGATGGCATTGAGAAGCAGCTAAAGGAAAAGAACGAGGCGCTTAACGTGGCGGGCATAGAACAAGGAAAGTTGAATGAAATATTAGCGCAAATAACGACGTTAAACACCCGGTTAGATCAAAAGAGTGTTCGTTGGATTGAATTAACCGAATTAAAATAAGATAAATGAAGACATCCGACGCACTGGCATCAATAGGGGTTATCATACTGCTGATTGCTTTTTTGCTGAATTTATATAAAAAGCTGCCGACACAAAGTAAACTTTACGGCTTTCTAAACTTTCTGGGTGCGGCAATATGTTGTTTTTCATCTTACTTGATTAGCTTTTATCCGTTTATTGCACTTGAAGCCGTTTGGGCTATTGTAGCGTTATTATCATTATTTAATGTTCCACGTGGAACATCACCAACTAATGAATAATTTTGTGCTCTTTTAAAACGTAGAGACGCGATGTATCGCGTCTCTACAAATGCCATAAAACGAATAATGTTCCACGTGGAACATTTGATAATAGAGGCGCCCCGATGTGCGGGGCGCCTCTACAGGGAATGTATAAGTAATGTTCCACGTGGAACATCAACCTGCGCCATCGGCGCATAATATTGGTGGAGATATGTTTAAGAAATATGATGTAATTGTGGTGGGAGCGGGGCACGCCGGTTGCGAGGCAGCTGCAGCTGCTGCTAACCTTGGATCGTCCGTACTGTTGATCACCATGAACATGGGTGTGATTGCACAAATGAGCTGCAATCCTGCAATGGGCGGAGTGGCAAAGGGACAGATTGTGCGGGAGATTGATGCCATGGGCGGATACTCTGGTATTATTACAGATAAAACATCCTTACAATTCCGGATGCTAAACCGCTCAAAAGGGCCTGCTATGTGGAGTCCCCGGGCGCAAAGCGACCGTATGCGTTTCGCGGAAGAGTGGCGACTGGCATTGGAACGCACACCCAATGTGGATTTTTGGCAGGATACCGTTACTTCCCTATTAGTAAAAAATAATACTATTAGAGGAATTCGGACATCCCTTGGTATAGAAATAGAAGCGGATGCCGTTGTTTTGACTAATGGAACCTTCCTTAACGGACTCATACATATCGGTGAAAAAAAATTCGGCGGCGGTCGCACTGCTGAAAAAGCAGCGACAGGTTTAACCGAGCAGTTGGTGGAATTGGGCTTTGACTCGGGAAGAATGAAAACCGGTACGCCACCTCGAGTAGATGGCCGCAGCTTAAACTATGCCCTCATGGAAGAACAATGGGGAGATGAAGAACGAGGTCGATTCTCCTTTACCAATGTTGAGCTCGCAAAAGAACAACGCTGCTGCTGGATAACCTATACCAATACCAAGGTACATGAAACCCTTAAAGAAGGCTTTGAAAAATCCCCTATGTTTACGGGACGAATAAAAGGCCTTGGTCCCCGGTACTGCCCTTCTATTGAGGACAAAATAAACCGCTTTGCGGAGCGTAATCGCCACCAGATATTTGTTGAACCGGAAGGCTGGAACACCGTTGAGATATATGTAAATGGATTTTCTACTTCATTGCCTGAGGATATCCAGTATAAAGCTTTGATACAAATTCCCGGCTTTGAAAATGCCAAAATGTTCCGCCCAGGGTATGCAATTGAATATGATTACTTCCCACCGGTGCAGCTTGGGTTAACCCTCGAAACCAAACTTATCAGCAACCTTTATTTTGCAGGTCAAATAAACGGGACAACTGGATACGAGGAAGCCGCTTGCCAGGGTTTTATAGCAGGGATAAATGCGCATCAAAAAATAAATGATAGGCATGAACTGGTTATGAAACGTTCTGAATCCTACATCGGGGTCCTTATCGACGACCTGGTAACCAAAGGAACTGAGGAACCATACCGTATGTTTACCTCGCGGGCAGAACACCGTTTACTGTTACGCCAGGATAATGCTGATATTCGACTGAGCCCAATTGGCCACGAACTCGGCTTAATTAACGATGAGCGCCTTGAAAAAGTGAATCAAAAAGTAAAAAATTCAGATCATGTCGTTGCCTATACAAAATCAAAATCCATCGATCCGGCAACCGTAAATAGCTTACTGGAAGAACAAGGCACCAGCGCACTAAATCAAAACACAAAGCTCTTCAATTTACTAAGCAGGCCACAACTCGGTTTTGAAGACCTGCGAAAAGTTGATTCAGCGCTGAATGATCTGCTCTCTGCTTATGACAAAGAAACCACCGAGCAGGCCGAAATAAAAATTAAATACGAGAGCTACTTCGAAAAAGAAATGGATATTGTAGGCCGGATGAAAAAAATGGAAGACAAAGAAATAAATCCGGAATTCAATTATAACCACCTCGTGTCGCTCTCCAAAGAAGCCCGTGAAAAATTGATGAAGATAAAACCACGTACTTTAGGACAGGCATCAAGAATTTCGGGGGTAACACCATCAGATATCTCCGTTTTAATGGTTCATATCTCAAAATAATAGTTAACTAATTGAAAATTAATCAATTATAAAAAATCTCATTAAATCCATTATTTTAAATTTTTAATGTCATATATCATAAAAGCATAAAAATCGTTTATATCGTTTAAAAACTATGTTAAATAAAAGAGCCGCGTTTTTTCTAAAAATAATATACCTGTTTTTTGTTGTTTTTTTGATTTCAGGATGTGCTAACCGGCAATTGCCCCAGGGTGGCCCCCGCGACCGCACGCCGCCAAAATTATTGAAGGCTACGCCCCCAAATATGACACGAAACTTTAAGGCCAAAGTTATTCAGCTGGATTTTGACGAATATTTTAAATTGAATAATATCTACCAGGAAATAACCATGAGCCCGACACCGGCAAAATTGCCGGAATATAAAACAAAACAAAAAAGTATCGTAATTGTCCTTAAAGACTCGCTGGAAAAAAACACGACTTATGTGATCAATTTCGGAAAATCAATTGCCGACGTTAACGAAGGAAATATTCTAAAAAACTTCACCTACGTTTTTTCAACCGGCAGCCATATCGACTCGCTGAGTATTTCCGGATCGGTAATAAATACACTCACACAGGAAAGAGAAAAAGATGCAACCGTAATGCTTTTCACGCTCAAACAAGATTCGGCAATGTTTGGCAAGAAGAAACCTTCTATATATACCAGCACTGATACCGCCGGTAACTTCACCTTAAGCAACCTCCATCCTGACGACTATCGCATATACGCACTTAAAGAAACCACCCCAAATAAAATATATGATAAAGACGATGAGCTGATCGCTTTCCAGAAAAAAAATATACATCTTACAACAGACACCTCAAACGTTCAGCTGAAATTATTTAAACAGATTCCTCAAAAATTTCGCCTTGTCGACAGAAAGTTCGATGCTGATGGAAAAATGTTTTTCACTTTCAATAAACGATTGAACGACCCATCGCTAAAAATAATTTACCCCGTCGATTTTGATAAATATAAAATTGTAGATATAAGCAAAACGAAAGACACCGCCATCCTTTATATGCGCAACATGGCGTTTGATTCTATCCGAATTGTTTTCTCTGACAATAACAAACCCATAGATACCACCTATTTCCGGAAAGGATTAAAAGAAACATTTACCAGGAATATGCTTTTCTCGTACAATCTGAATAATGATGCCAAACTGAAGCCGGGCGTTGATCTCACCATTAAAGCAAACTATCCCATAGATAATTTTGATAGCTCTCTTATTTCTCTCAAAGAAGATTCAACTGACATTTCAAACTTCAACCTGGTGAGGGATACCTCAAACTTAAAACTATTTACTTTACAATACCGGTGGCGGCAAAATGCGAATTACACGCTTATCATAAGTGAAGGTGCATTTACAGATATTTATGGCGGTAAAAATAAAAGACAACCCCCCCGGCGCTTCCAGATTGATAAACCAGAAAATTACAGTTTACTAACCCTGAAGGTCACCGTACCGGATACTTCAAAACAATATGTCGTTGAATTATTGAATGATAGAAAAAATGTGTTGCGAAGTGATATTATCAGAAAAAGCGGCTCAATAATTTATAAAAACTATTTAACCGGTAAATATCAGGTACGTGTTGTGTACGACGCGAATAAAAATGGCAAATGGGATAGTGGAAATGTCAAGCTACGACTACAACCGGAAAACATTTGGGTGGACGAAGCAATAATTACTTTGAGGCCGAACTGGGAGCAGGAAACAGCTGTAAGTATACCAAAAGAATCAACTACTCCTTAAACCAGCCGGAGTACATGATATAATTATTTGGCAACCGCTTTAACATCTCCCTTTGCTCTTCGGTAAGGGGTTTTATTTTTTTTGCTGGTATACCAGCATATATAAAACCAGATTCACAAATTGTTTTTTCAAGAACAACAGAACCGGCGGCGATAATAACAAACTCATCAATAATAGCGTGATCCATTACAATGGCTCCCATACCAATTAAAACATTGTCGTGTACTGTGCAACCGTGTACCAACGCATTATGTCCGATAGATACATTATTCCCGATATTTGTAGGCGCATACATATAAGTACAATGTATCACGGCACCATCCTGTATATTAGTGTTATTACCTATTTTTATGTAGTGCACATCCCCCCTGAT
>DASXMZ010000366.1:0-4179 GCA_036495385.1 Mucilaginibacter sp.
GCTATTTTTTTAGCATGCGTGCGTACAATTTATGTCATTTTACAGAAATACGAGGCCGCTGGCTTGTTGTTTGGAGATGCTTTTTTTGCCCGTTAAACAGGGCAATAAAATGCTTTCTGTTAAAAAAATTAGTCAAATCGACACAAATTTTATATTAGGCCAATATGACTTTGTTTTCTTAAAACTTTATCCGACGCTCTAAAAAACTCATTTGAAAACCAGTTTATAAGCATATTAACAAATGTTTATAATTTAAAAAATTGAATTTCCTTCCTGTTAAAATTCAAAATAACCGGCACAACTGGCAAAATATTTGTCAACGCAGTTAACGCAATGTAATTATTGTATTAACAAAAAATCACCACTATGAAAACAGTATCAAAATTATTAGCTGCGGCATTTACAGCAGCTACCGTATTTTTAACAACCAACGTTGAAGCCCAAACCAAGCCATCAAATCCCTGGAAGCTTGGTATTGGCGTTGAAGCAGGCATCCCGACAGGCGATGCGCATACCATATCAGATTTTGAATTAGGCGGCACCGCCCGTTTGCAGTATGACGCTTCAAATCATTTTGCTTACACCCTTACCTCCGGCTACTACAACATGTTTGGTAAGGATATTGAAGGAACAGATCTTAAATACAAAGATTTGGGTATAGTTCCATTGAAAGCCGGTATTAAGGCTTTTTTTGCTCCGAATGTTTATTTTGGGGCTGAAGCGGGTGCCGGTTTTGAAACAGCAAGCGGAGGTAATACAAAACTAATTTTATCTCCTGCCCTAGGCTTTGCCAACCAAACCTGGGATGTGGGTGTCCGTTATGAGAATTTCTCGGGCGACGGCAGCAGTTATGGCCTGGTAGGTCTGCGTTTAGCCTATGCTTTTGGTTTATAGTATAAATCACAATTAACAAGTGGCCGATACGGCCAAAAAGAAAGCCCTTTATCAAATTGATAAGGGGCTTTTCAATATTTTAGATACTTCTTGTAAATTAGGATTAGTGACCTGGTATTTTAACTTTTTATCTAAATACTCAAATCTCACATCTTCTCTATTATTTCAATTTACCCAAGGCTGCTTTAATCCTTCCCATCGCTTCCACTAATTTGTCTTCAGCAGCTGCATAAGAAATGCGGATGGATTTTTTATCGCCAAATGAATCACCACCAACGGTGGCCACGTGTGCTTCCTCTAAAAGGTATATGCTCAGTTCGTCGGCGTCATTTATAGTATTGCCGTTGTAGCTCTTTCCAAAAAATGAAGTAACGTCAGGGAAGAAGTAAAAAGCGCCTTCGGGAAGGTTTACTTTTACACCGTCTATGTTTTTTAACAGATCGTATACGATATCCCGACGTTTTTTAAATTCTTTGCGCATTTGCAAAACAGAATCTAACCCGCCTTCTAAAGCGGCTACACCTGCTTTTTGGGTTATTGAACAAGTACCAGAAGTTATCTGACCCTGCATTTTATCGCAAGCTGCTGCTATTTCTTTATTTGAAGCCGTATAGCCGATGCGCCAGCCGGTCATTGCAAAAGCTTTTGAAAAGCCATTGATGATGATAACCCGGTCTTTTATAGCATCAAATTGGGCAATAGACTCGTGTTTATCTACAAAATTGATATGCTCATAAATCTCATCCGAAAGGATATAAATACCAGGATGTTTCCCAAACACCTTTGCAAGGCCTTCCAGCTCAGCTTTACTGTAAACACTACCGGTAGGGTTACAGGGTGAAGAAAACATAAACAGCTTTGTTTTTGGAGTTATAGCAGCTTCTAATTGCGCCGGGGTGATTTTAAAATCCTGTTCAACAGGGGCATCAATAAAAACACTAGCGCCTTCGGCCAGCTTCACAACTTCAGAATATGAAACCCAATAGGGGGTAGGTATAATTACTTCTTCGCCAGGATTTACCAAACATAACACTGCATTAGCTATCGCTTGCTTCGCACCCGTTGAAACAACTATCTGGCTGAAATCATAATCCAGCCCGTTCTCAGTCTTTAATTTGCCTGCAACCGCTTTCCGTAATTCGGGATAGCCGGACACGGGGGTATAATAGGTAAAATTTTTATCCATTGCCTGTTTAGCAGCTTCTTTAATGTGCTCAGGTGTGTGGAAGTCTGGCTCACCAAAACTAAGGCTGATCACATCAACGCCTTTTGCGGCAAGTTCGCGGCCCATTTTGGCCATTTTAATTGTCGCAGATTCTGCAAGGTTGTTGATCCGGTTACTTAATGTGTTCATATGTTTTATTAATCGCGCAAAGATAAAAAATAAGGCGAAAGGTAAAAGGGAAAAGGTAAAAGGTTTAGGGTAAAAGGCGAAGGGTAAAAGGTTAAGGGTTTGATGAATGCAACTTAAAGCTAAACGATTAAGTCGCATTCAACCTTTCGCCTTTTACCTTTTTCCGTCATCCTCCTTTTAACTTCGCCTTTCTCCATCAAAAAACATAAATTTGCCGTCCAAATAATATTCTTTTGAAACAGAAAAAAAGGATCATACTCTTTTCCCTTATCGTTGGTATAGTCCTGATGCTGGCTAAGTTCGGAGCATACTTTTTAACGGCATCTAATTTTGTACTTACTGACGCCGCCGAAAGTATAGTGAATGTTTTTGCAAGCTCTTTTGCCTTTTTTAGCATATATCTTGCCGCTCAGCCCCGCGACGAAAATCATCCGTATGGCCATGGAAAGGTTGAATATTTCTCCGTTTTTATTGAGGGAGCGCTAATCGGCGTTGCAGCCATCGTTATTATTATAAAATCTGTTTATGGTATTTTTTATCCAAACGAAGTACACGATCTGTTAACCGGCGCCACAATTATTGGCATTACCGGCGCAATTAACGGAGCGCTGGGCTATTACATGATTGGAAAAGGGAAATCGCTTCCTTCTATGACTATAGAAGCAGATGGCAGACACCTGTTAGCCGATATGGTTACAAGCTTAGGCCTTGTGCTTGGATTAATGCTTATTCATTTCACAAAAATTATATGGCTGGATAGCGCCTTATCAATCGCAGTTGGCTCGTATATTTTGTTCAGCAGCTACAAACTGGTGCGCCGATCAGTGTCAGGCTTGATGGATGAAGCTGATTTTGGCATAGTGAATGAGATTTTAAAGGTTCTGAATGAAAAACGCAGGGACGAATGGATAGACATTCATAACTTTCGGGCACAAAAATATGGGAACGAATTGCATATTGATTGTCATTTAACGTTACCTAATTACTTCGACCTTAACAGGGTTCACTTAGAAGTAAAGTTGGTGGACAAATTGATAAACGAGGAGGTCACTAAAACGGAGTTATTTATCCATACTGACCCATGCCTGCCCGAATGCTGCTATTATTGCCGCATGCCTAACTGTCCCATTCGTTCAGCGCCTAAAACAGAAGACATCGTGTGGACGATGGATAAGATTATCCGCAATAAAAAATACTTTGAATAATGTATCAATTTAACGTACGTGTTTACGGCTTGTTGATTAATAATAATGATGAAATACTAATCAGCGATGAACAGGAATATGGTATGCGTTTTACCAAGTTTCCCGGCGGCGGATTAGAATTTGGCGAAGGCCTGATTGATGGCTTGAAACGTGAGTTTATAGAAGAGTGTAACACGGAAATTGAAGTAGTAGGTCATTTTTATACGACTGACTTTTTTGTCAAGTCTGCTTTTAACGAGTCGCAGGTAATCAGTGTATATTATAAAGTCAGGAATTTAAATGACTTAAATTTATTGATAAAAACCGCTGCATTTGATTTTGATGGTGAAGGGGACGTGTTACAAGCTTTCAGGTGGTTAAAAATAGCAGATCTTAACCCCGGCGATTTTCTTTTCACAACTGACCAGCATGTTGTTAAACTTTTAATAAATGATATATGAGTTTGATTGACAGGGATATAAAAGTTATATGGCATCCGTACACACAGATGAAGACGGCGCTCCCGCCTATTGCTATAATAAGGGGCGAAGGCGCGTGTTTGTTTGATGAGAACGACAAAAAATATATCGATGCGGTTTCGTCCTGGTGGGTAAATATTCATGGGCACGCACATCCCTACATCGCAAGAAAGGTTGCAGAACAGCTAAGTAAACTGGAGCATGTTATTTTTGCCGGCTTTACCCATGAGGGAGCCGTTGAATTGGCCGAGCGATTGCTTGAGATATT
>DASXMZ010000367.1:0-3903 GCA_036495385.1 Mucilaginibacter sp.
AGTTTTTTATTGAACCTAATGAACCATTGTCCGAACAAGATTACTATAAAAAGGTAATTGAAGCCATTAAACCAACCATCGATTTTTACACAGAGTTAAACAGCGCTGATAGTGGGGAATGGGAATATTGGTTAATTAATCAATTATTTGAAAAGTGGACGGGATGGATGGATAAGTTGTTCGCCAAATTTGCAATTGTTAAACTCCCTGCCACAGTACCGGTTTCTGTAATTGTATGCACCCGAAACAGGGCTTCATATTTAAGGCAATGCCTCGAAATGTTATACAGCTTACGTTGCCGGCCCGAAGAAATAATTGTAGTAGATAACGCACCGTCGGATAATAGCAGTAAATCTGTTGTTTCGGAGTTTAAGGACGTAAAATACATCAGGGAGCCAAAAGGAGGCTTGAGCGTAGCGCGAAATACCGGGATATTAAATGCTAAATGTCCATTGATTGCTTTTACTGACGACGATGCTACAGTTCACCCTTTGTGGCCGTACAGGCTTTGGGAAACTTTTGAAAACCCCTCTGTTGATGCAATGGTGGGGTTAGTACTGTCATCGCAACTGGAAACGGAAGCGCAATTTATTTTCGAAAAGTACTGGAGTTTTAATAGGGGCTTTACCGACAAAACCTTTGACAAAGACTATCTTAATACCACTTTTAAACAGGGAACTCCCGTTTGGGAGATAGGAGCTGGGGTTAATATGGCTTTTAGAAAATCAATATTTGATAACGTCGGGTTATTTGATGAAAGGCTTGGGGCCGGCGCTTCCGGATGCAGCGAAGACTCGGAAATATGGTATAGAATATTAACCGGCGGTGGAGCTATTCGGTACAATCCCAGGGCTATAATTTACCACGAACACCGCAAGGATATTCAGGGGTTAAAAAAACAGATTTTCTATTATATGAAAGGGCATACGGCTGCAGCTCTTTTACAACAGCTACAACATCCCGGCGCCGGTTACAGAAAGCGCATATTTGTGGGTTTGCCAAAATATTACTGGTCTGTATTGGTGAAGGAATTTCCTTTTTACAGGTTTCAGTTTAGAACGGTAGGTGTTGAAATAAAAGGGATGTTTTCGGGGCTGATATTTTATCACAAAAACAAAAAATTAACCTCCAAAAATTCCAAAAATTAATATGTCAGCCCCATCACCAAACGTCACTCCATTGGTATCAATCATTATCCCATGCTTCAATCACGGGCGTTACGTGATGGATGCGGTGGAAAGTGTCTGGCGGCAAGATTATCTATCAGTGGAAATTATAGTTGTTGATGATGGTTCAACGGACAATACTAAAGAAATATTAAAAGGAGTTGGAGCGGTAAAATATGTTCATCAAAAAAACCGGGGTCTTTCGGCTGCCAGAAATACCGGTATAAAAAACAGCCACGGTGAGTTTTTAATATTTTTAGATGCGGACGACTGGCTTTTACCGGGAGCAATAAAAGTCAATATCGACTATCTGAAGCAAAATAAAACGCTGGCTTTTGTTTCAGGCGCACACGAAAAGGTATTTGTTGATATCGGAGAATCAAAATATGAATTTCAAGAAGCTAATACCGATCATTATATTCATCTTCTCCAGGGAAATTACATTGGAATGCATGCTGCCGTAACGTACAGTCGCTGGGTTTTTGACGATTTTTTATTTGATGAAAATTTAAAGGCGTGTGAAGATTACGACCTTTATTTAAAAATTTCAAGAAAATATCCCGTTTTTCATCATTCTAACAAAATTGCCGCTTATAGAATTCATAACAGTAATATGTCCGGGAACATTCCCAAAATGTTGTTATATGTGCTGAAAGTGTTGAAAAGGCAAAAAAACAATTTGCGTACAATAAAAGAAAAACGTGCTTATAAAAATGGGCTGAAGGTTTGGAAAAATTACTACTGTATGGAGCTTTATAACAAGCTTTCATCCAATACATCACCTTTAACAGGGAGAGATATTTTTACCCTTTTTAAGTTTGAAACCATCTTGGGATTAAAATTTATATTAAAAAAGACTATACGTGCTTAAATCATTTATTAAAAAAAATATGCCTTCAGCTTTGAAAAGCTGGATGCATAAAAAAGGTTTCTACGAGTCGTACTGCCCTGCGGTTGGAACCGTTAAAACGGGAGATTTTTATAGGTATGCACCTTTCAGTACTGAGTTTGGATATGACCGTGGCGGACCTGTGGACCGCTATTATATAGAAAACTTTTTGAAGAAAGAATCTGCATGTATAAAAGGCAGATGCCTTGAAATAGGCGATAATGAATACTCCCTGTTATACGGCGGAAATAAACTAACGCAAAGCGATATTTTGCATATTGATGCGACCAATGCAAAAGCAACATTTATTGGCGACTTGAGCAATGCACCACAATTGCCAGATAATGCCTTCGATTGCATTGTGCTTACGCAAACGCTGCATTTAATTTATGATTTTAAAGGTGCATTAAGCACGTGTTATCGTATTTTAAAGCCCGGGGGCGTTTTATTGCTTACATCTCCCGGCATAACACCCATCGATCGCGGCGAGTGGAAAAAAACATGGTATTGGTCTTTTACCGACAGCGCATTGAAAAAGCTGACTGCCGAAACATTTCCTGCCAGTAACGTGGAGGTTGAAACATTTGGCAATGTATATATCGCATCTGCGTTTCTGTATGGTATGGGCATAAGGGAAGTTTCTTCAAAGCACCTGGACTACCATGATCCTCAATTTCAGGTAATTATCACGGTGAAGGCAGTTAAAGGATTTTCCTGATGAAGGATAGAATATTTAATAAAATTAAAAACCTGTTTGCGCATAAGGCGATAGTGCTGATGTATCATCGGATTGCGGAACCAAAATCGGACGTTTGGGAAACTACCGTGAGCCCCAAACGGTTTGAGGAACATTTGCAAGTGTTGCGCAAAATAGGAAATGTTGTTTCGTTACGGCAGTTAGCAAATTCGATAAGCTCTAAACATTTGCCTGGAAATAATATCGCTGTAACTTTTGATGATGGATACATCGATAATTTCACCACGGCACGGCCACTTCTTGAAAAATATGGCATACCCGCAACATTTTTCATAGCCTCCGGAAATATTGAAAATAAAAATGAGTTTTGGTGGGACGAACTGGAATTTGTCATCTTATCTGCGGAATCTCTGCCTGAAGTATTTTCCTTGAATATAAAAGGCAATCCAATTTCATACCAACTGAAAAATGAAAGCTCTTTAAATGATGAAATCAGACAACAGCATAATGCCTGGAAAGCATGTACTGAAGCACCTCCCACAACCAGGGCTAAATTATTTTATGAACTTTGGCAACACTTAAAGCCACTGCCTTATTTAGAACAGCAGGAGTACTTGCAAATAATAAGAAATTGGGCTGCGTTCCCATTAACAGCAAGACCTGATTACCGGACAATGGCAGCGGCCGAAATAGGTCAACTTGCCTCGAACAGCTTATTTACTATTGGGGCGCATACAGTAACGCACCCTGCTTTAGCCTGCTATAAAGTTAGTTACCAAAAGAATGAACTAAATGAGAACCGGGAACGCCTTAAGGAAATAACAAACCGGGAAATTAATCTGCTGGCTTATCCTTACGGAAATTATAATGAAGAAACTTTAAGGATAACCTCAGAGTTAGGGTTTTACTCCGCCTTCACAACGGAAGAAAAAACACTAAGGTCAAAATCGCCGATGCATTGCCTCGGCAGATTTCAGGTAAAAAATATCACAGGGGCAGAATTACGGGATCAACTTAAATTGTGGAGATTACAATAATATGATTGCCGAAAATGAGCCCTTAGTGTCAGTTATTATCGCTTTCTTAAATGAGCGTGCTTTTTTGGAAGAGGCGATTAACAGCGTAGTGGGCCAGTCTTATCAAAACTGGGA
>DASXMZ010000368.1:0-2086 GCA_036495385.1 Mucilaginibacter sp.
GGGCAGAAGAAATAGGTGAACGCATAGCACAGAGCCTTGTGTCTTATTTCAATGATGAAAAGCATAAAGAAGAAATAGAAAAACTTAAAGCCCGTGGTCTGCAATTTGTGAGCGAGGAAAAGGAAGTACAGCTTGCAAGCGAAAAACTGAGCGGCAAAACATTTATCATATCGGGAGTTTTCGAAAAATATTCGAGGGATGAACTAAAAGACATTATAGAGCAAAACGGCGGTAAGATAGTAAGCAGTATCTCGGCTAAACTAAATTACCTTGTGGCCGGAGATAACATGGGACCATCAAAATTAGAGAAAGCGCAGAAGTTGAATATTCCTATTATAAGCGATGCCGAATTGATCGGGATGATTCAATAAATCCGGCGTAATTCGTCCACCGTGGATAAATAGCTTCCTTTAATTTAAACATCGTTCTCCGAACAATAAGGTATCAAAAACACTTTAACAACAATTAACAAAAAACGTACTGTAACTGGTAGCGATAAAATTCATCTTAGTATAAACATCTGCTAAATGAAACTTACCTTACTGCTCTCTGTTTTTTTATTGTTTGGCCTGCGTGTTTTTTCTCAGCAGGTTACCATAACCGGCAGAGTTACCGATGAAAACAACAAGGCTATCCCCTTCGCAAGTGTATATCTAAAAAACACCACCAAAGGAACATCGGCGAACAGTGAAGGGCGATATATTTTACAGTTAACACCCGGAACGTACGAACTACAATTTCTGGCTGTGGGTTATAAACAGGCGAGCCATAAATTCACCATAAATTCCGACCAGGTATTTAATATTACATTACAAACGCAAACCTACCAGCTAAATAACGTTGTTATAAAAGCGGGCGGCGAAGATCCGGCATATGCAATTATCCGCAAGGCCATAAAAAAACGAAAGTTGCACCTAAATGAAGTTAATGCTTATACCTGCGAGGTTTACATTAAGGGATTGCAAAAATTACTGACTGCACCAAAAAAGTTTATGGGTTTCGATGTGCAAAAGGCCGCGCGGGAAAATGGTCTGGATTCGAACAGAAGAGGGATTATATATTTATCAGAGTCCGAATCGAAATACAGCTTTATGAAGCCTGACAATGTGCATGAGGAAATGATTTCGTCAAAGGTATCGGGCAGCAACCGCGCTTTTAGCTACAACAGGGCATCGGATATAAAAGTAAATTTTTATGAAAATATTCAAAATTGGGAAGGCCTGAGCAACAGGCCGGTTATTTCGCCAATTGCCGAAAATGCGCTGTTTTATTATAATTATAAATATATAGGCATGTCTATAGAGAACGGTGAAACAGTTGATAAAATACAACTTTTGCCTAAACGGGGGTATGATGCCTGTTTCCAGGGTTACATATACATACTCGAAGGCGATTGGCGGATTTATAGTTTAGACCTTTTTATAACCAAAAAACAAAATATAAATTTTGTAGATACCCTAAATATAAATGAACAATTTTTTCCGGTAAATCAAAAAGCGTGGATGCCTTCGTCAGTAAAATTTGAATTTACAGGCGGTATATTTGGCTTTAAACTTGGCGGATATTTTATTTCGATTTATAAAGACTATGATCTTGAGCCAGCCTTTACAAAAAAAGAATTTTCAGAAGTATTACGAATCAGCAAAGGGGTAAACAAAAAAGATTCTGTTTATTGGGAAAATCAACGGCCAATCCCGTTAACCGAAGAGGAAAAATCAGACTACAAGAAAAAGGAGGCGCTGGCACTAAAGCGAGAATCCAAAACCTACATCGATTCGCTTGATAGAGAGAACAATAAATTTAAACCGGTAAGTTTTTTGTTAGGTGGTTACAGGCATGTTAATCGGTACGATCATGAATATTATACACTTGATCCGCTGTTAACCGCCGTCAGGTTTAATACTGTTGAAGGTTTTGCCCTTAATTACGGGGCATCATTCAGCAAACGGGTCGACACGTTAAACGATCGGTCCTTGTACATCGGCACAAAAGTGCGGTACGGCTTTTCAAATCATAAATTTAATGCGAGTATTAACGGCTCAGTGCCGGTAAATTCCTTTACACTTGGCTTTAACGTGGGATCGGA
>DASXMZ010000369.1:0-11957 GCA_036495385.1 Mucilaginibacter sp.
ATATTGCCAGGAAAAATAAACTGGTTTAAAAGTTTACAGCCATTATCTTCCTTTCAAAACCTGCCGAGTAATAAAATAAAAAGGAATCCATGCCTCGCGCGAAGATTCCTTCAATTAACTATTAACTAATCTTAACTGATCTGAAAAAACTAGCTGATCAAATGTATTGCAACGAATGATATTCGGATGTTCTAAAAATACCATTTGTAAAAAAGACGGTTATTTTCATTTTTAATAGCGGTGGGTTTATAAACCCGTCGCTGTTAAAAATAGGAGAGACACGATTCTTAACAACTTCTAAATTAAACCAGGAGATCATTACTTAATAAAATCCTCCCTAAAGGGGGGCTAATAAAGGTAGATTCTGCATATCGCTTGTTTTTTTAAGTGGTCAACTTTGATTAAAACTAAGCAACATGAAAAACAGAAAATTAATGGTTTGTATAATTATTTTATTATCAACCCTAACTATTAAATCCATTGCGGGCCCACCAGCCGAAGGTTCCATTGCAGTAATTAAAAGCTATATAAATAGCTACGTGAACAATGACTGTAAGCTGATGAACAAAATATTAGCTGATAACGCCAAGCTTAAATTATCGAGGGGTGAGACACTTCTCGTTGAATCAAGGGAGACCATAGTTGATTTTATGCGCGAGTGTGGTAAAATGACCCTAAATTGCGATTCCAAATATGAAGTGCTTTCAAATAATCCATCGCTGGTTGTGGCCTGTGTAGATTTCGACTTTCAAAATGCCACTCAACATATTTATTTAGTTATTGAAGAAAATTCAGATAAAGAATGGAAAATAACGGATATATGCAAAATTATCAATGATAAGGATGATTTGCCGGCCTCAAATAGCCTGACCAAAAATTGATTTTCCGCGGCCGTTTGTTGCGGGTCCATTCAAAACAGCGTTGAAATTAGTGCCGTTTCTATAATTTACCTACTCCCCCGGCATCGTGCGTGCCCTCTTTTTCATTTCGAAAAAAGAGGGCAGGGGAGTTAAAAAATCCTTTCCGGGTTAACCGCATAGGACAGCTATCAGCTTGTCCTATTTTTGTTGCCTACCCTCCCTTCAAATCAGTAGCAAAAATGTTATACACTTTGCGGAAAACGATGTCATTTTTTGGATAATTTGATTGATATTTGGTTTCATCAGCCTAACCACGCTGAGGTTTAACCAATTTATAAATCTTAAAAAATTACCAGATGGAAAAATCACGCCGGACTTTTATCAAACAGGCCACAATAGCCGGTGCCGGAGTATTGCTTGCTAAAAACAGTTGGAGTGCTAAGAGTTACAAACGCATCATTGGCGCTAATGACCGCGTAAGAGTTGGCGTTGTAGGCTTTTCCGACAGACATAAAAGCTCCCATATCCCCAGCTTTATGAACCACTATAAGGAACTGAACTTTGAAGTGGTTGCCGTATCTGATATTTGGAAGAGCAGGAGGGAAGAAGGGGCAGCAACCTGGAAAGAAAAGATGCAAAATGACGTAAAGGCATTTCGCAATAATGATGAATTATATGATAGCAAATCGGTGGACGCGGTGTTTATCAGCACAGCTGACTTTCAGCATGCACGCCACGCCATTGAAGCGGTAAAAGCCGGGTGCGATGCCTACTGCGAAAAACCTTTTGCCGAAACAATGGAGGACAATCGTGCCGCCCTTAAAGCTATTAAAGAATCGGGTAAAATTGTGCAGATAGGATCGCAGCGCAGGAGCGGGGCCAATTATCATGCAGCTAACGACTTTATCCGCTCGGGCAAATTTGGTCCTATTACGATGGTTGAGTTAACCTGGAACGTTAACCAGCCGGGCCGGTGGCGCAGGCCCGAGCTATTAGGAAAATTAAAAGAAGCTGATACCGACTGGAAACGCTGGATAATGAACCGCCCATACGAGGATTTTGATGCGAGGAAATATCTTGAGTTTAGATTGTTTTGGCCATATTCATCTGGTTTGCCTGGTCAATGGATGAGCCATCAGATTGATACTGTACACTGGTTTACAGGGCTTAAGCACCCGCGCAGCGTAGTTGCCAATGGTGGTATTTACGTATGGAAAGATGGACGCAGGAATTGGGATACGCTTACGGCCGCCTTTGATTATGGCCCGCTTGATGATCCGTCAACCGGCTTCCAGGTTACATTCGGCTCGCGCATGCATAACGGCGATGAGCACCCGGCGGAGATTTATTATTCAAATGGCGGCGAATTAAACCTGATTACAAATAAAGTATCGCCGACCGGGGGATTGACGCAAAAAATGGCTGCAGCTATGGGTATGCAGGCGAACCTTTTACCCGAGATTGACCTCGCTAACACCGAACAGGTGGTAGCTTCGGCAAATACCGGCGGTGATGTGCTGACATCGAATCATGTTCGTAATTGGATGGAATGCGTGCGTAGCCGTAAACAACCCAATGCGCCCGTTGAAGCAGGGTACAGTCATTCCATTGCCAATATTATGACTAATGCCGCCGTGCACACGGGTTATAAGGCCACATTTGACGAGCAAACGCAGGAAGTGATGGCCAATGGAAAAGTATTTAAATATTTATAAGCTATTATGAAGAACGAACTCAAAAGCTGCATTCTTCTTTCAGTAAAATCATTTTTTAAATTTATTTCGCCTTTTGCATTAGTCCAGAGGTATTCTAAAGTTAAAAAATATGTCATGCCGAACTCGTTTCGGCAACCCATACGCAAGGTATACATCAAGCAAGCGAGTATGCAAAGTGTACATCATGCAAGCCGCTTGTCCTGTGAGGTGCCGAAACGAGTTCGACATGACTTAGCTTTTTTAAAAGTGATTTTCCTAACTCTCCTTATGGCAATTAATTTAATAACATTGCGAGCTTTGGCTCAAAAAAAGGAATCGGTAACCATAGAGAAATCGAAAAAGGAAAACAGAGTGTACATTTTTATCGGCGGGAAACCATTTACCAGTTTCCTGTATCCCGACACGCTTGAGAAACCTGTGTTGTATCCTTTGCGCACTTCCAACGGCACAACTGTAACGCGCGGTTTTCCGCTTAATCCGAGGCCTGGTGAACCGACTGATCACCCTCACCATCTAGGCCTTTGGTTTAATTTTGAAAACGTGAACGGGCTCGATTTCTGGAATAACTCCTATGCTATCCCCGCAAATAAAAAAAGCCTTTATGGCTGGATACGCACCGACAAAATAATTGAAGCTAAAGGAGGGAAAACCGGGGTATTGGCCTATCATGCTAACTGGACAAACCAGCAAAAACAGGTACTTATGGAAGAGACAACCCGTTTTGAATTTAGCGGGAATGAGAACCAGCGAATAATTGACCGTTTTACAACTTTAATGGCCGATACAGCTATCGTTTTTAACGATGCCAAAGATGGGATGCTGGGCTTACGCTTAGCGCACGAATTACAGATACCTGCTACCGAAGATCAGCAATTTACCGATAATAAAGGCAATGTAACGGTTGTAAAAGCGGGTACCGACCGTATAGCCAACGGCAACTACCTAACCAGCGCAGGCAAAACGGGAAACGACGCCTGGAGCACGCGCGGCGTTTGGTGCAAGGTTTTTGGTAAGATGGGGGCCGATTCGGTAAGTATTGCGATAATTGATCACCCCAATAACCCGAATTACCCAACGTTTTGGCATGCCCGCGGATATGGTCTGTTCGCGGCTAACCCGCTTGGGGAGAAAGTTTTCACCAATGGCAAATCGGCAAAAAATTTAACACTTAAAAAAGGAGAATCGGTAACTTTTAAATATCGTATTGTTATTACAAACGGCAGTGAAACCATAAGCGCAGCAAAGCTTAACGAAATGGCCGTCGAGTTTGGGAAGAAATAGTGTCGTGTTAACTATAGAAGGTCGTTAGTCTTGAGTCTAAAGTCTTGAGTCTTAAGCCAAAAAACACATCCGACTTTGGACTTGCGACCCAAGACTTTAGACTTGCGACTAGCAATCATTACCCATTTATCTTACAGGCTTCGGGAACACCGGCAAACTCTCATGTCCCTCGGCATCCACGGCTTGTACAGCAAACAGGTAGTTATCTTTCGAATAAGCCAGTGTAGCCGTGTTATCTGTCACGTAAAATTTCTTTTCCCAATAAGGGCTGATGGTTTCGCGCATCAGCACATAGTAGCCTGCAGGTTTTTTACCCGTTTTTGGGGCGTCCCATTTTAATGTTGTTTTGTTTGTTAACCCGCTGGTTACAACACCAACATTTTGCGGTGCAGCTGGAGCAGTTGCCAGGTTTGCCAAAACAGAGAGGTTCATACGGGCTACTTTTTGTACGTAATTAAAATCAACAAAATCCGGCAGATCGCCATAGTCAATGCCGTTTTCTGTACGGACGTCCTGGTGCTGGCGGTGAAAATCCTCATTCATTTCGGTAAACCGCACAGCTGTAAAGCCTTGTAATAAAAACGGAACATGATCCCCGCCACGCAAATAGCGATCACGCCGGTAGATGAGTTTTACATCCAGTTGGTCCACATAGCGTTCACCTATTTCCTTTACATAACGCGCAAGTTCCCGGGATGGGCTGTCATTTTCGCCGCCAAGGGATATTAAGCCCGCAATTTGCTTTTCATTGCCGGCAGCCACCGAGGGCACACCTTCGCTGAAAACGCGAACACTGCGGTTATCTTTTAAGTCGGTTTCCATGCCGTGCGTATTGCCTACAATATCGTTATTCAGCATCGCATCCACATTCCAGTTTTCGGCTTTAGCTCGTTTTGCAACGTTTGCAGAACCATATAAGCCTTGTTCTTCACCCACCACCGACATGAAAATGATAGTTGCCGGGAAGGAGCGTTTTGCCATCACCCTCGCCAGTTCCATTGATACGGCAGTGCCTGACGCATCATCATTAGCTCCCGGTTCAACTGCATTAGGATTCATCACATCATTTACCCGTGAATCGTAGTGACCCGATACAATGTACACCCTGGTATCGTTGGGATCGGTTCCTTTTAAAATGGCCAGTACATTTTTAAGATGTATCGGCTTATCTACTCTTTCACTTTTTGGCTGCGTAAACGTGTCAAACTGAACTTTCATCCTGCCGCCCGATTCAGCAGCATACTTTTCCATTTCGGCTTTTATCCAGTTACGTGCCGCGCCGCTTCCTTCAGTTGTGCTGGCGGTATCGCTTAAGGTATGGCGTGTTTTAAAACTTACCAGTTTGCGGATTGTGGCTTCAATATTTTTTGATGATACCTCATCAACCATTTGTTTGATGGTCGGATCTTGTTTAATAATGGTTTGAGCTGATACAGTGGAAATGAGAAGCACAGGAATTATAAATAAGAAATATTTCATAGTGATTTTTCGTGTAGAGACGAAATACTTTGCGTCTCTGTTTATTAAAGATATTTTAATTTTAATACTTTTCAGTTGCAACAGCGGGTAGATGCAAAGTATTGCGTCTCTACATCTCTTCTGCCTTTAAGTTAACCCATAAAATATTAGGCGTCAAATCGCCTTGCGAAGTCATTTTCATAGCACCAGACGTTCCGATGGAACGTAAAAATCGAGATTTTGTCCGATTTCTACTACCAACCAGGTGTTCCTATGGAACACTTTTTTCTCCTTTTCATTCCGTAGGAATGTTTGGTAGGTAGAAAAAAAACCAAACAAACACGTTCCATAGGAACGTTTGGTGGATTTGCAGCCTTTATCAACCCCGTCTCATTTTTACGGGTTAACTTAAATTTCTTCTTCTTCCTGCATCACATTCCCAACCTGTTTAAAATTGCTTTTCACAAAATGGCACCAGTCACATTCCTTTTTTCCGCAGCCGGTGTTAAAATCATGTGCCATTATTTTTTGATAAACTGTTTTTATTTGTTCCGTTACCTCAAGTGTATCATCCGGTGTTATTACAATTTTTTCTTTATGATATTCTCCTTCGTTTATTGGCTCAACAAATTCAAATAAGGTACTCACCACCTCCCAATCGATGGTACGGTCGTTATCTATCAAAATTTTATAGAAAACGGACTGTCGCCAATAGTCGCCGCCATTAGGCTCTTCATTGGTTGGTCGTTGCAATTTATCCTTGGCGTTTTTAAATTTACCAGTTTTGTAGTCAACAACCGTCGCCTGCTTGCCCACAAATTCTACTTTATCCAGGTTGCCTTTTATTGGCACGCCTTCAACCTCCACATTTTTTATGCTGCGCTCTGTAACGGCTATTTTATTCCAGATATCTATGTTTTGGTTATAATAAGCAGGTAATATTTTTTCGCCATATTCCAGGCGCCGTTTAAAATCATCTTTTGTAAATGAATCCTTATTCCGGTACATATACCAGCGGAATTCTTTCATAAAATCATCCGTCAACGGAAACTCATTGCTATCATCTTTCAGGCCTTTGAACGCTTTATTTAAGGCCCAGTGCACAGCCTGTCCAAATGTTGCAGCCGGACTTTTACCCGACGGAACCCTTATCAAACACTGGAAATAAAATCTGAGCGGGCAATCCAAATAATTGCTCAAGTGCGTTACTGACAGTGTGTAATTTTGCAACAGCAAGTCGATATAATTTTTATCCAGTAATTCAACTTTAGGCTGATCCGTTTCAGTAAACTGAATAGCCATAAAGTCCATCATATCCGCCTCGTTTACCTTAGGATATTGTATTTGCAAATGTGAATCTGCAAGTATTTCGCCTACAAACTGCGACGCTTCCTGATCTTTCCCACCTTTATCTTTTCCTGAATATGAGATGGACAAACATTGTTTTGCTCTTGTGATGGCAACATAAAACAACCGTCGCGATTCCTCTTTTTGAGCAATGTCGTCATCTGCACCCTGGGTCAAGGTATCGGGGTAGCTAAACCCATAGTTACGCCCCTTGCCATCCCATATCTTTTTTGTACAGCCGATAAGGAACACATGTTCAAACTCCAGGCCTTTTGATCCGTGGGCAGTTAAGAAATTTACTCCATTCTCTGAAAATATAACCTGGTTTAATGAAAGTCTGATCTTATTATCCATCATCAATTTGATAGTAGCCACAAAATCTGCCAGCTTAATTTCAGGATTCTTATGACTTTCATCCTTTAAAAAATCAAAGAAATTGGTGAGCACCTGCATATGCCAGCCCTTGTCAGGTTGCTCCATAATGTATTTAAGGATGCTCATTTTAGCAATCACCTGCTCAAAAAGCTGTTGTAAAGTATTGCTGGCGGAGTACGAGAGGAGATACTCAATATCACTCATCAAATACTTCATCCCAAGGTTTTGCTGTTGGTCAAACAAACCAGGCTGGGCGGGTGTGCGCATCTGGCTGATGTAATTCCGCAAGGATGTTTTGGGTTGATTGTTGCCGTAGGTGGCGAAGTTTTCTTTTGCTACCGTAATGCTTGCTTTGGCTATTTCAATCGGCGGGATATTGAAAAAGTCATAGTGCATAATCTCAAACAATAGTTCATCGCCGCTGTAAGGTGAATCCATCTCCATTGACAGGTAACGCAATATATTGATAATCTTTTCCCCAAACGGCAGCGTGAAAATATCGATCTTCCGCTTAATGTTCACCGCAACTTTTTGTTTATCCAGATACTGCACCAACTCTTCCACCTGGCTGTGATTACGATAGATCACCGTGATCTCTCCCGGTTCAACTCCCGTTTTCAACAGCTTTTGTATTTGTGTGGCGATGCTCACCAATTCCTTACCGGGGTTTTCATACTCGCTGATCACAGGCTCAATTACCAGATCATTAAAGCGGGGATGAGCAGACTGTAAATTTTTATCCAGGTTCAACTGCGTAGTTAAACGCTCCCGATTATTGCCGATTAGCGCTTTTGATATGTCAAGTATATGCTGATTTGAGCGATAGTTATGTTTTAATACAACGGTCTGCAACGTACTCGAATAATCATTTGCAAAATCGAGGATGTTCTTCATGTTTGCACCCTGGAATTTAAAGATCGACTGATCATCATCGCCCACCACGAATACGTTAGGTGTATCCCAATAGTTCAGCATAAATTTTAACAACTCGTTTTGCGAACCGCTGGTATCCTGGAACTCGTCAACCAAAATATATTGAAAACGCTCCTGGTACCGACGCAGCAATTCCTCGTTGGTTCGGAAAGCTTTAAGCACCCATTGGATCATGTCGTCATAATCATAACGACCACGGGTGCTCATTTTTTTGTCGAAATTCCGGTACTCAGCTACTGCCGCCAGCAGCTTTTTCATCATCTCATGAACTTTATCGATATCCTTTTGCTTAAGGTCGCCTATCTTAATGCCGGCTTTCGGGTTCGCCCGTTTGTAAATATATTTCTCGCGGTTAGGCAGGTCATCCAGGTATTCTTTTACAGCATTTTCGATGGCTGCCTCATCCCAATTTTCTTTTTTCATGTCCGAAAAAAGCGATTTCAAATGCGGCGCATCGTAATAAATATCGCCTGTAAATCGCTTCAGTAAATGATCATTAGGAAACTCGTCCACTAATTCCTGGAAAAATAATGCCGATTCGAGGTCAGACAATGCCTCCAGGTTCAGTTTACCAAAGTAATCGAGATTCTCCTGTATTATCTCGTTACAAAATGCATGAAAAGTATAAATATTAACCCTGTAAGCCTCCGGGCCAATAAACTCAAACAGGCGTTTGCGCATGGCAACCGCACCGGCGTCGGTATAGGTAAGGCATAATATTTCATGAGCATTGGCATCCGTATCGGTTAGTATTTTGCCGATGCGGGCAGCCAGTATTTGTGTTTTTCCGGTACCGGGCCCGGCAATCACCAAAACTGGGCCATCCATTTTATTAACGGCGGCCAATTGTTCGGGGTTAAGCTGGGCAAGCGCTTGTTGGAATTTTTCGTTGTATTTGTGGGGGGTAGGGTGCATGGTTCAAATTTAAAGCCATTTTAGAACGATATTCTCAAAAAAATCGTTTAAAATTCAGTTTAGATTAAGGATTGAATATATGTAAAAATTTTTGATTATAAAACCGTTTTCTATCGCCACGATAAAATATTTGGCTATTTTTGAGTAGTGAAACAACGAATTTACATTGACACCTCTGTAGTAGGTGGTTATTTTGACGATGAATTCAAAGACGATACATTAGCATTTTTTAAACGTTTTGAAAATGATGAAATAATATTTGTTATTTCTGATTTACTTGAGCTGGAACTTTTGGATGCACCGGAACGGGTTAGAAATTTATTGACAAAGTACCCACCCAATAAGTTCGAAATTATTTCTTTAACTGAAGAAGTTTTTAATCTTGCTGATACTTATATTGCTGAAAAAATAGTTGGTAAATCCAGTTTAGAGGATTGCCGCCATATTGCGCTCGCAACAATAAACCGTGTTGATGTTTTGGCAAGTTGGAATTTTAAGCATATAGTAAATTTAGACAAAATTAAAGGCTACAATTCGGTAAACCTTCGCTTGGGTTACCAAATGATAGAAATTAGAAGTCCAAAAGATCTTATAAGGTATGAAAATGAGTAAGAAAGAAAAAACCTACGATGCAGTGAAAATGATGAGGGAAATTCGCGAAAAAATTAGCGCGGAAACTCGGGATATGAGTTATGAGGAGTTTAGATCGTATATCGAAAAGCGTCTAATAGACAAGCGGTTAAAGACTATCGAATAGCTTTACCTAAATCATTGTTTCTTCCTTTTTAATTTATTTAATTGGTTTACATCGGTAATATCCTGACTTCGTCCACTCGCTTGTTTATTCTTTATCAAATCATCTAATCCTATATAGTTGATCGATAGTCCATCAACGTCAATAGTTAATTTATTTGGATATGCCTGATGAAAATCAATTCCATCAATTTCATTTAAAATATCTATACGTAATGGAGGATAGCCGATTTGAGTTATTCCACCTTTTTGTAAAAAGTCTTCCTCTTCCATACCCAATGAAGCCATGCCAAATTCATCAGTAACGTGGACCATTTTTTTAGCGTTATCATTAGATATATCAATCCAGATATCGAGGTCGCCTGTATGTCTTGGTTTCCCATGAAAAGCTAGCGCGTAGCCACCTACTATCATGTAGTCAACTTTATACCTATTCAATAAACTAACAAAATCTTCAAAATCCTTATCTAAGGTCATGGATGCAGCTTTCTTTTAATCACAATTGTTTTATCCATACGCTGGCCAGGTTTTAAGCTTTGCGACCGCAATTGTGTAACTGCAGCTATGCGCTCTTTAGGAGGACGCGACAGCCAGTACAACATATCTTCATACCCTTCGTCAATTTCTTTTAATAAAGCTTTCCTAACTACTGGTATGATTTTCATGATGAAAATGTCTTTTTTAGAAATAAACAACCAAAATTAGCTCGCGAACGCCGTTTTTGCGAAACATTCTTATAAGCGAATTTACAGATAATTTGTGTAAAAGAATGACAATAATCGTCTCCTCTTTACTAAGGTTTTTGTTTTCCGATTTCCCGCTTTTTAATTATTAACCAATTTATCCTTATTTTTATCAATAAAATAACGTCTTTTGTAAGTTAAATAACTCTATTAATGTCAATGCAGGTGCCGGCCGGAAATTTGTTAAGTAACATAAATTATCCATCTGATTTAAAACAACTTAAGGTTGAAGAGCTTAAACAAGTTTGCGACGAACTACGCCAGTATATTATTGATGTGGTATCTGTAAACGGGGGGCATTTTGCCGCCAGCTTAGGTGTAGTTGAGTTAACAGTGGCCTTACAATATGTTTTAAACACCCCTTATGATCAGTTGGTGTGGGATGTTGGGCACCAGGCTTACGGCCATAAAATACTCACCGGACGTCGCGATATTTTTCACACAAATCGTGTGTACAAGGGGATGAGCGGTTTTCCAAAACGTTCGGAAAGCATATACGATACATTTGGGGTTGGGCATTCGTCAACGTCAATTTCTGCAGCATTGGGAATGGCTGTAGCCTCGCAATATAAAGGCGAAACAGACCGGCAGCACGTTGCCGTAATTGGCGATGGCGCTATGACTGCAGGCATATCCTTTGAAGCGCTGAATCATGCAGGCATCGAAAACTCAAACTTGCTGGTGATTCTGAATGACAATAACATGTCCATTGACCCGAACGTTGGCGCGCTAAAAGAATATTTAACAGATATTACTACCTCAAAACCATATAATCGCTTTAGAGATGATATTGCACATATACTGGCAAAACTATCAGCAATTGGTCCTGATGCCTATAAAATAGCCCAAAAGATAGAAAAAAGCATCAAAGGAACCCTGCTAAAAAGAAGTAACTTTTTCGAGGCTCTTAAATTCAGGTATTTTGGTCCTATTGATGGGCACGATGTAGAACATTTAGTACGTGTATTGCGCGATTTGCGGGATATACCCGGCCCGAAATTGCTGCATTGCATTACGGTAAAAGGCAAAGGCTATGTATTAGCTGAAAAAGATCAAACCAAATGGCACGCTCCCGGATTATTTGATAAAATCACCGGTGAGATTAAGAAAACCAAACAGGACAAACCACAACCACCTAAATACCAGGATGTGTTTGGGCAAACAATTATTGAGCTGGCCGAACAGAACCCTAAAATTATGGGTATCACTCCTGCAATGCCGTCGGGATGTTCACTGAATCTTATGATGAAGGCCATGCCAAACCGCGCTTTTGACGTAGGGATTGCCGAACAACACGCAGTGACGTTTTCAGCGGGCCTGGCTACGCAGGGATTAATTCCTTTTTGCAATATATATTCCAGTTTTATGCAAAGGGCTTATGACCAGGTTATACATGACGTAGCCATACAAAACCTGAACGTAATATTTTGCCTGGACAGGGCCGGTATTGCCGGAGCTGACGGGCCAACGCACCATGGCGCTTACGACCTTGCTTATATGCGCTGTATACCTAATATGACGGTTTCGGCACCGATGAATGAGGAAGAATTACGTAACCTGATGTTCACTGCACAGCA
>DASXMZ010000370.1:0-6541 GCA_036495385.1 Mucilaginibacter sp.
AAATATAGCCCTTAAATGCTGTTCAAATTGCGAAACTACATTTCCCTCGATAGTTTGATGGCCGCTATTATGCGGACGGGGCGCCAGTTCATTCACTAATATTTTACCATTTTTATCCAAAAACATTTCAACTGCCAGCAAGCCTACAATTTTTAAGTCTTCAGCAATTTTGGTTGCGATTTTGGCCGCTTCCTGGTGCACTTCGAACGGAAGGGTAGAAGGGGAGATCAGGAATTCAACCAAATTGGCGTCAGGATTAAACTCCATCTCAACGAGCGGGAAGGTTTTTACTTCTCCGCTTTCATTGCGTGCAACAATAACGCCTATCTCCTTTTCAAAATCGACCCAGCGTTCAATGAGGCTTGGTTCTGTAAAAGCGTTTGACAGGTACGATTCGTCAATAACTTTATAGACACCGCGTCCGTCATAACCATCACGCCTCAGTTTTTGTATATAGGGAAATGGAATATGGCTTTGCCGTAGTTGTTGCGCTGACGAAATAATTTGAAATTCGGCAGTAGGTATGTTATTTTCCTTGAAAAATTGCTTTTGTAAACCTTTATCCTGTATCAGCCTGATGATACGTGGCTGAGGATAAACCAAAACGCCTTCTTTTTCTAACTGCTCGAGTGCATCAACATTTACTTTTTCAATTTCAATGGTAATAAGATCGGCCTTTTTGCCGAAATTATAAACGGTTTCGTAGTCGCTTAAAGAGCCTTTAACAAACTCGTCGCATAATTTGCGGCATGGAGCCTCCCGGTCAGGATCGAGCACCTTTACAGTGACGTTGTAATTAATAGCCTGTTGTATCAGCATCCGGCCTAACTGACCGCCGCCTAAAATTCCTAATTTTAAATCTCCGTAAAAAGCCTTCATTCAGATGTGCAAGTGACTAATGTGCAAATGTGCAAATTATATCCGCAAGTTTATAAACTGCACATTCGCCAACTGCATATCTGTATATCTACTCTACACACTTAACATCTGCACATCCGCACATTTGCATATCTGCACATCTGCCTTTTGTCACTAATCTTTTACATTTCATCCCTCTTGTAATAAATAGCATAAGTCATATTTTTAGTTTTTTCAAACCATTTGTATTTGCAGTGGTTAAAATTCAATCAAGTTAACTTAAATGAAAACGTTTTGAATTGTTGAAAAGAATTACCCTTAAATTAAATTTTATAAACATTAAACAAAACTCAGTAATGAAAAAAGTGATTTTAACAGTATTAGCGGTATTAGGTATTAGTTTATCCACCAGCAAATTATTTGCGCAAACCGCCGCAACGGCGCCAACAGGTGATCTGTTGACAACTTTAACCGCTAATGCGGATTATAACGCAATGGCAGTAGCGTTGCGGGCGGCTAACCTTGGCGCTACTTTAAAAGGCCCCGGACCCTTCACTATTTTTGCGCCAAATAATGTTGCCTTCAGTAATATACCATCTGATAAGCTGGACGCATTGATGAAAGATCCGGCAGCGTTAGCCACAGTTTTAAAAGGACATATAGCTATTGGCAAAAATGATAAAGCCGCTATACTGGCAGCGCTAAGAGCTACCGGTTCCGACGCCTTAAAAACCGTTGACGGCCAAACACTTACCTTAAGTGTAAACGAAAGCAAAAACCTTGTGATAACCGATAGTCAGGGTAACAAAGCAAAGGTGGTTGCCTTTGATATTTTAGGCACAAATGGTGTAATAATAGGTCTTGACGGCCTTTTGGCAAAATAAATTTCAATTAACATTTAGAACAAAAAAAGCGATGGGTTTATAAGCCCGTCGCTTTTTTTGTTTATCGGCTATCACTCAACGGCGAAGAGTAGCGCATTGGCCTGTGTCAAAACAATTCTGAAAGTTTTAAGCTTATGATGTAAACGCATAACATGAGTACACAAGAAGAAGCCAAAACTTCAGGGTTTGAAAAAGTAAGCAACGTAATAACCTTATATAGCGGCAGCTCACCGGTGTTTTTTACCGCAATAGGATTAATTGTGCTTTGGGGTATAACCGGCCCAATTTTTCATTTTTCAAATACATGGCTGCTAATAGTTAATACCGGTACCTCTATCATTACTTTTTTAATGGTTTTTTTAATTCAAAAATCACAAAATAAAGAATCGATCGCTGTTCAACTTAAACTAAACGAATTGATTGCTGCAAATACAGGTGCCAGCAACCGGCTGCTAAACATCCAGGATCTGAGCGAAAACGAATTAAACATACTTTACGAACACTATAAAACGCTTGTTGAACTAACACAGAAAGCAAAATCCACCACACAGCGTCATTCTGTTGAAGATGCTATTGAAGCGGTAAACGAGGAGATTGAAGAGGATTTAATGAATAAAGATAAAGATTGATATGCTGGGTTCGTACTACACTGGTTAATCTTAATTATGTTATTATTTCATATCTTCATCCAACTACGGTAGCACCAAGTAATAAAGTAATGGGATTGCCCCTTGGTATCATCGCCGATACCTTTAATTTAGCCACAAGTCAACATATCAGCACACTGCATTTGATATCGGTTTATCTATTTATAAATTGTTTAAATTACGGGCAGTTACACTTTTATTGTACCACCATGAAACCTTCCTCATTACGCTTCATACCAATCTTATTATTGTGCGCTTATAACCTTCTCGCGCAAAATAACCTTCAAAAGGTAACAGCTTTTCGAAAAGCCAATGAGCAGCAAATCATTGAAGAATACTTGAAGTTTGTGGCCATCCCCGACGAGACAAACGACTCTGTAAGTATTCCGCTAAATACCGCTTACATTATGGACATGCTCAAGAAGCGGGGTGTGAACGCAGAGTTGTTAAAACCGGTTTTCGGCAACCCGGTTGTTTTTGGCGAAGTTAAAGTGCCGGGTGCAACAAAGACCATTAATTTTTACGCGCATTACGATGGACAGCCCGTTAACCCAAAACAATGGGCGCCTGGATTAAAACCGTTTGAGCCGGTGTTTATCACCAAGCCTATTGAGCAGGGCGGAACTATTATTAACTACCAACCCGGAATGAATATTGATCCGGACTGGCGGATTACCGGTCGCGCAAGTGCAGATGATAAGGCTGATATCATGTGCATCATAAATGCGTATGAGGCGCTTGTGAAAAGCGGCGTTACTCCAACCTGTAACATTAAATTCTTTTTTGAAGGTGAGGAAGAAAAAAGTTCACCCCACCTGGCTGAGATATTCAGAAAATATAAGGATAAGCTGGTATCGGATGTTTGGATAATTTGCGATGGCCCGCGTCATATTTCTGGTAAAAAAATGGTGGTTTTTGGAGTCAGAGGAGATGTAAATATGCGTCTAACCGTTTATGGACCCAAACGGCCTTTACATAGCGGTAACTATGGCAATTGGGCTCCTAACCCCGGATTAATGCTCGCGCAATTGCTTGCGGGGATGAAAGATGAAAAAGGGCATGTAACTATTAAAGGGTTTTATAATGACGTAGTGCCATTGAGCGAAACCGAAAAGGCAGCCATTAAAAAAATGCCTTCGGCGGAAGCCGAATTAAAAAAAGATTTAGGTGTGGCTGAACCCGAAGGCGGAGAACGGAGTTTAACAGAAGGGTTTATGCAGCCAGGCTTAAATATTAATGGTATGGCCAGCGGCAATGTGGGTTCGATTGCTGCCAATGTAATACCAGTTAAGGCTGAAGCTGTGCTTGATCTGCGCCTGGTTTTAGGCAATGATGTTGACAGGCAAATACAAAAAGTAACTGGTTATATAAAAGCACAAGGTTATTATGTAATTGACAGGGAACCGACCGACGAAGAAAGACAAAAATATGGAAAGATAATTAAGGTTACCCACGACGTTGGATATAATGCACAACGTACACCTATGGATTTACCTATTGCACAATCTGTAATCAAAGCGGTACAATCTACGGTTGATTACCCTGTGGTACTTACACCCACTATGGGCGGCAGTCTACCATTATTTGTTTTCGAAAAAGAGCTTGGCGCGAAGGTAATTACAATGCCATTGGTTAATTATGACAATAACCAGCATGCCGAAAACGAAAACGTAAAGATCAGTTTTTTGTGGGAAGGTATTGAAACAATAGCGGCTATTATGGAAATGAAATAATGAGTTAAGCAACCTCCGGACTTTCGGACTTTTCTGAGTTCCGGACTCCCAAAAGACTTTCCCCCTCAATTTTCTTCTGCAATTCCAAAATAGCACCTATCAAAGCTTCCGGACGTGGAGGGCAGCCTTGCACATATATGTCAACTGGTATAACCCGGTCAACGCCTTTAACAACGTGATAGCCATGCTGCCAGTAGGGGCCGCCGCAATTTGAGCAGGAACCCATTGAGATTACATATTTTGGTTCCGGCATTTGCTCATAAAGGCGCTTTATGCGTTCAGCCATTTTAAATGTAACGGTACCTGCAATAATGATTACATCCGCCTGACGTGCAGACGGGCGTGGGAAAACGCCGTAGCGGTCCAGATCGTAGGTTGAAGCGAACGCGCCCATAAACTCAATTGCACAGCAGGCTATTCCAAAACTTAATGGCCATAACGACGATAAACGTGCCCAATTAAGCAGGTCGTTCATTTTTGTGATCACCACACCGCCGTTTTCATTCGTTATATCGCTATTCATTTGCAGGCTTTTTAAAAGTTGGCTTAAACATTGGCTTCCTGATTGGCGGGGCAACGGGTGTTCCAGTTGTTCCATGTGTTTCAACTGGAACAACCGGAACGTTGTCAGGTGTAAATTCTTTTATCTTATAAGCGCTTTGCTCAGTATTCAGTTTATCGTACAACGAGTGTGGTATAACGCTGTCCGTTCCCGGTAAAATGGGTTTTGGTTTTATCCAATCAAGGTCGCCCTTTACCCATACATACGCCAGTCCGAGTATAAGTATGCCTAAAAATAAAAACATTTCAATCAGCGACAGCCACCCCCAATGCGGGTCGACCCTATTCATTTCATGACTTCCGAATACGATGGCCCAGGGAAAAACAAAGACTATCTCTACATCAAACAATAAAAAAACCAGAGCAATTACGTAAAACCGTGAGTTAAATGGCAGCCATGCGCTGCCTGTAGGTTCTTCGCCGCATTCGTATGATGTAAGCTTTTCAGGATTGGGTTTATGAGGCGCAATTAACCTGGTGATAAAAAAAGCAAAGCACACCATTATTATCCCTGTAATTATAAAGATGAGTATCTTTCCAAATTCAGATATTTGCGCAACTTCTGCCATGACAGCAAAATTAATAAAACAAACAGACTTCGACGCTATAATAATTGGGGGTGGCGCCTGCGGATTGATGTGTGCAGTGCAGGCCGGTTTTTTAGGCAAGCGAACGCTGGTGCTGGAAAAAAACGACAAGGTAGGAGCGAAGATACTCATCAGTGGCGGCGGGAGGTGCAATTACACCAACCTGTACGCTTCGCCTCAGCAGTTTATTTCACACAACGAACATTTTTGCAAATCAACGCTATCGCAATGGTCTGTTGAAGACACAATCAGTTTTTTTGAAACTTATGGGATAACAGGCAAGGAAAAAACACTTGGCCAGCTTTTCCCGGTCAGTGACAAAGCAAAAGATGTAATAAATGTTTTTACAAATCTGTGCGATGATCTTGGACAGGAGATATGGTGTGATGTAGAGGTTAGAGATATTGAAAGCGTTGAAAATGGTTTTAATGTTTCGTTGGAAAGAAGCGGGAAAATGGAAACATTATTTGTCCCGAAGGTAGTAATTGCCTCTGGCGGTTTGCCAATCCCCAAAATGGGCGCAACAGATTTTGGGTTGCGCACTGCCCGGAAATTTAGTTTAAAAATAAATGATACCGCTCCCGCGCTGGTACCTTTAACCATAACCGGAAAAGATCAGCCCTGGTACCAACAGTTATCAGGAAGCAGTATTTTTTGCCGCGTGTGGAATGAAAAGGCAAGCTTCGAGGAAAACATATTGTTTACCCATTGGGGCTTAAGCGGGCCGGCAATACTGCAAATATCTTCGTACTGGCGACCTGGTGAATATTTATATATTGATCTTCTGCCTCATCAGAATATTGAAGAGATGATTCAAAAAGAAAGAGTGGTAAATGGAAAAAAAATGCTGTTGGCTTACCTGGCGGGTTTATTTACGCGGAAATTTGCCGAAGCTTTAACCGACTACTTGCCTGCGGATAAAAACCTGGCATCATTGAGTAAAGGAGATATTGAAAAAATAAACAGTTTAATACACGAATTTAAAGTAAAACCGGCAGGGGATAAGGGCTATGATAAAGCAGAAGTTATGCGCGGCGGCGTATCTACCGATGAACTATCTTCAAAAACCCTTGAGACTAAGAAGGTGCCCGGCCTATACTTTGGCGGCGAATGTGTGGACGTTACCGGCTGGCTTGGAGGTTATAATTTTCAATGGGCCTGGGCCAGCGGATTTGTTATAGCGCAGAATATTTAGGAGGAGGTTAAAGGTAAAAGGCGAAAGGTTTTTATCCTTTCGCCTTTTACCATTCCACCTTTAACCTTCCCCCTTA
>DASXMZ010000371.1:0-4493 GCA_036495385.1 Mucilaginibacter sp.
ACGCGGTATTTTTATTGGTTTGTTCCATAGGTAAATGTTTACAGGGGTAAAATTACTATCTGAAACGGACTTATAACCTTTATCATAAAAAAGTTACCATTAATCTGTTTTTTGAAGATATTTTATCCAGTTGCCATAATAGAGCGTACTTTTTACAAAGGTGTTCTCAAAAAATTCTGACAGTTCGATATCAAGCCATTTTTCGACTTCATGATAAGTGGTTTTGCCGCCTTCAATAGCTGCACTTATATTGCTTTGCGATAGAAAATAACTTATCATCTGGTTTTTGTTAAAACTGACAGTATTCTTAAAATTTTCAGGTATATAAATGGTGAAGTTTTTTGCTTCAAGATTTTCCGCCGACCAGTCATAATCTTTATTGCGCGGCGGCGAAGGAAAACTTTCTTTGTAGAAGATTTCATTCACCCACTTTTTAAAATCCTCTCTCTCATCCATTTCACCTGAAAAATGGTTCTCATAGATGACCAACCAGCCACCATTTCTTAGCAATCGGTTGGCTTCAACTAAAAATGCATCGATGTCAAACCAATGCACTGCTAAACTTACAGTTATCAGATCAAATTCTTCCTTTTCAAAAGGCTGCTGCTCTGCAGAAGCAATTGAATAATTTATCCTGTCCTTATCATGAGCCATCTTCAGCATTTCGGCCGACAGGTCCGTTCCAAACACGTGGTTCGCTATTGGCAGCAACGCCTTTGTTGAAAGTCCGGTACCGCAGGCGATGTCCAATACCTTATCCAGTTTCCTATCAAGCTTCAGAAAATCCCTAATATGATCTATGGTATTGACATGGAAATCAGGCCTGCCGGTTGCGTATTTTTCGGCTGCAATTTTTGAACTGAAGTAATTCATTTGTAATGTCACTAATGTTAACAGATCAAAGTTCCCCTCCCTGGAGGGGGCGTGCTAGGCTGTGTAGTGGCAGGGGTGGGTTCGCCGTTATGCTGACAAACGCACCCCTCTTATCTTTTTTATCGCTGATAAACCACTTTTCCCCCAACTATCGTAGTATTCACTTTTATATTTTTTATATCATCCGGATTAACGGTGGTTGGATCAGCATCAAGCACCACGATATCGGCTAACATGCCCGGTTGTAGAGTTCCTTTTTTCTTTTCTTCGAAAGTGGTGTAGGCTCCCGCATAAGTATAGGCCCTTATGGCATCTTCGGCATCAATGCATTGATTGGCACCTATTACAATACCTTCTTTGGTTTTACGGGTAACCGCACTGCCGACCCTGATCATTGCCGGGTACGGCGAAATTGGCGCGTCGGAATGCAGCGCATAGATTATACCCATTTCCCCGGCTGTTTTCGTAGGGTGCAACATCGCCATACGTTCCGGTCCGTAAACCAGCATCTTGTCGCCGAGTTCATACATATAACAATGAAAAACCGGGATGATACCGTCTTTTTTTATTTTATCAAGTATACCCTGGTTGGTAATGCTACAATGTTCAATACGGTGGCGTGGATCAAGACGCGGATCAGCTTTTTGCGCATTTTCAATGGCGGCTATCACCATGTCTATCTCCCTGTCGCCATTTGAATGGCAGGCTATCTGCCAGCCGGCATGATGTATTTTATAAAACAAGCTGTCAAGGCCGGCCTGACTGCGGGCGGGCGGTATGCCATAATAATCTTTTTTGCCGGTTACCGGGTTAATCATATCATAGGGCTGGTACAGCCAACAGGTCTTACCGCTGAGCGAGTTGCCATGGAAAACTTTGATGGTTGATATCCGCAGGTAATCCGTTTGCATTTGGGGTATTTTGCCGCTTAAAACCTGGTCAAGGTATTCAACTCCAATGATTAGGTTAAAACGCATCGGGAAACCTTCATCCACCAACTTGCGATACACGTCAACCTTATCCGGTGCCGTATGTGCATCGCCAATGCTGGTTATGCCGCTTGCCAAAACGTTATTAAAATACAGGTGGTACCCTGCCATTTCCTGTTCCGGTGTGGGCTTCGGTGGATATTGTATATTTTTAGAATGGTGCAAATAGCCTGCGGCAGATTCTTTACAAATACCATCGGGCTTATTGGTGCCATGATAGCGTTCAAAAGCCCCGCCCGCTGGGTCTTTTGTATTTTCATCAATGCCGTTAATATCCATCAGGAATGAATTGGCGGCAGTAAGGTGTCCGCTGACGTGTGATATTTGTATCGGATGATCTGTTGATGCCTTATCCAGGCTGTCGCGAATAGGTTGTCCGCCTAATTTTGTCTCATTATAGCCAACGCCTCTGATCATCATACCTTTTGGCATGATAGCTGCTTTTCGCTTTAACAATGCAATAAGGTTTTTCATCGAGCTTACGGTATCCAGCTCGAGTGCAGCATAAAGTTCTTCAAAGGCATAAACCGGGGCCGGGTGCTGATGAACATCGTTAAAACCTGGTGTTACAGTTTTACCTTTCAAGTCAATAACCTTTGTATTTTGCCCGATATATTTTTTAATATCCTGGTTGCTGCCAACAGCAAGTATGGTATTATTTTGCATGGCGATAGCTTGGGCACGGTCGCCTTTTTGTTTAAGGGTGATGACGTTTCCGTTTGTCAAAACAAGATCGGCCTGCTGGGCAAATAGTCCGTTTGCAACAATAAATAACAATAAAAATAACAAGGTTAGCTTCTTCATGCCGGGTATTAGATAAATTAATTTACACGGCAAATTGCGAATCAAATATTAGCGATGATTTAGCAAAATATTATTTTTACTTATTCACGGTCAATCAAATCGAAGCTTTCATCACGCGTTCCGTCCAAATGGTCCAAATGACTCCTTCGGAGATGGAACGCTATTTCTTACGGTAATTTTCTACCAACAAAACGTCCCGCTTGGACGACCAAGATAGCATTCGTCACAGCGGGACGCCTGGTCGGTAGAAAATATTAGACCGCCCCCTTCTACGTTCCGCAGGAACGTTTCGTGTTTATGCGACGTTGGTGTACAAAAAAGATCCAGTTCAATTTCAAACTGGATCCTTTACGATCTATAACGAGTACTTAATCTTCCTGTTAAAAGGGTGTTTTCTAATTTTTGAATATTTTGCCAGCATAGAAAGATTGTAACTTACATTTTTATGAAGCGTGCTAATATTTAATTCCGGCTCGCGCTCATGGATTTCTGATACGATATCGTCAACGAGCATAGGCTTATCCCAGCTGTTCAAAAGAAACAGAATTTTACTGTTATACGTTAAATTGGATGCGTATGCCCTTGGTATCAGGTCTTCTATAAAGTTTCTTTGAAAATTTGCATTTCCAAAGCCCATATTTTCATCAATAAATGCTTTTAACGCCAACCGCACCTTATTAAGTTCATTTATTAAATGCGCCTCTTTATCTTTTAATTGTTGTACTATTATTTCGTCACTCATTGGGGTAATATTTTTTATAATATATATAACTGCTTGTTATTGCCACAAATACAATAGCAACTTCGAAATTTGTCGGAGAATTTTATTTTGGCTATTCAAATACGCCAGCATTGATAAAACTTAATATCAGCGTGCAGATATGAAAAATACTTATTTCGTAAAAAAGGCACCGATCGATTTCTAAAATCAAAACAGGTAACAAGGAATAAAAGAGTCACAATTAACGAAGAAAATTTAAATAAGATGACCCGGTTATTAATCACCCTTGGGCGATTTAAGAACTTATTATATAAAGCAGATGCCTGGTTGGCTAATGAGACATTTAATATGGATGAAAGTGTAGCTTTTATTTTTTGAGGATAAAAACATTCGAGCACATCTGTAACTTTCGTATTCCGTTTGCAAAGAAAAACGTAATTACATGCAAATACCATGTAAATAAATACGATTGTTAAAATTAAAAGTTGCTTAATGGGTGATATCATTCAAAATCCTAATAAAACACTAACAAAATGCTAACATAAGCAACAAGAACATAAGTTATGTTTCGCCATCATTAACAAATTGTTAATGTTCTATAAGCGATATTCCATTTGAATTGAACTACACTTAAATTTACCGTCACACCTATTGTGCCATGCATTTTACCATAAAACAACTTAACGGCTGTGATATTGCATTAGCAAGAAAGCTTTTTTATTTTTTCCAGGTTGATGACGGCATTGCCGAACCTATAGTACCCTCAGATAAATATCTTTCTGATTTACTTTCAAAGGACGACTTTCATGTTATTGTCGCGTTGCAAAATGACCAGTTGATAGGTGGCCTTACGGGATATGAATTGGAAATGTATAAAGAAGAGATTAAAGAAATGTTTTTGTATGAAATAGCTGTAGTAGAAGAATATCGGAAAAAAGGAGTTGCCAAAGCACTGATTGAGCTTTTAAAACAGCTTTGTGTTGCTAAGAGAATAAAGGAAATGTATGTGGGTACTTCGGTGAATAACACCGCCGCTATGAAATTATACAAATCCACCGGAGGGCAGGCCGATGACGATATTGCATGGTTTGTTTATACGTGCATTT
>DASXMZ010000372.1:0-12423 GCA_036495385.1 Mucilaginibacter sp.
GTTTAAAAAGTAATAGTCACGTGCGATTCCCTCCCAACGGGAGGGAATTTAAAAGCAAACGGCTTGTTCGGTCTTTTCATATGCTATTACTCTCCAAAGGAGAGGACTTAAGCTTCACGCTTGTAGATTTTGCCTTGAGTAATAGCACATCATCAGACAGATGTCTTAAAAGCAATGGCCACGTGCGATTCCTTCCTTGGGGAAGGGAAGGTAGGGGTTTCTACTACTTCCATGGCGAACAAACCCCTCCTCCATAGGAGTCCTTTGGACCTGCCTTTACGCGCAACCTGCCGCACCCCTCCCCAGGGAGGGAGTTAAAAGCAAGCGGGTTGACAAAATTCTTTCAGACTTCCTCTAAATATTTATCAGCGACGTCTCCCGGTTAATCACATCTGCTATACTTGTCTCTGATAAAATTTTTAGGGTAGCGTCCCTAACCTCCACAAAAACATCGCGAATGCCGCAGGTTGTTTCCTGTTTGCATTCTTCGCATTTATGGTAAAAATTTAAGCTGGCGCAGGGTACCATCGCGATAGGACCGTCGGTGATGCGCATTATGCTTACCAGGAATATATCTTTAGGATCCTTATTCAGACTATAGCCGCCGCCGGCGCCTTTTTTACTGTAGAGAAAACCGGCGTTGCGTAAATCAAGTAGTATCTGTTCCAGAAATTTTTTGGGTATCCGTTCCTCCTCAGCAATTTTTGAAATTTGCATCGGGGGTTTATCCGCATTTTTCCCCAGGACTACCAGGGCTTTAATAGCGTATTTCGTTTTTTTCGAAAGCATTTTTTAAAAGTACAATTGGCAAAATTACGTAAAGAATCGGTATTCTTATAATGTCTATGGGGAAGCGGGTTTATTTAACAAGTATACCAAATAATTTTTATAATCCGCAATTGGGGGAAGCATAAATCACGAAAATCGCTTTTAAAATTTACGGCGGCTTTTATATTAAGTTAGGAATGTTTTAAAATTAAAATGTCATGCCGAACTTGTTTCGGCACCCCATATGCAAGGTATACACCATGTAAGCGAGTATACAAGACGTTGACCAAGCAAGCGGTTTGTCCTGAGAGGTGCTGAAACAAGTTCGGCATGACTTTGTGTTTTTAAAAGCGATTTCCCCGGAGTTCAAATTGTCGCTTGTATAGTCTACTCACCCGGTCTTTGCTGCGCTCGACCACCCTCTCTGCTTCGCAAAGAGGGTAAAAAAAAATGCAGCTGCCCTCTTTCCACCGCAGGTGAAGAGAGGGTCGACCAGCGCAGCGCTGTCGGGGTGAGTCAACGGAGCGCATGCAGTCCCGCCATATCAGCTCACCAATCCCCAATTCAATATTTCCCCGCAGGCTCATTTATCATAAATCTGTCCTCGTGGTTGAAGCTTTTTACCAGCAATTGATCTCCCACGGAAATTATGCCATTACCCTCATGAATCAGGTTTTGCCCGAAATAGATCTTGTTATTTTTTTGGCGATAGGAGGCCAATGTTTTCAGCGGTTCTTTTCCCCTTGTTGCGGTGTCCTGGTTTATCGTTGGTATGGGGCAGCGGGCGCAGAGCTTTGCCCCCTGGAAATTTATTCCGTTTATGATAAACTCGCCTATTAAATCCTCCTCAAACGGTTGTCCGCCCGAAAATACAATATTGGGACGGAACCTATTCATAGGCAGGGCTTCGGTAAGGCGACTGTTCAGCTCATCTAACGACGCCTGCCCGATCATTAAAAATGGATAAGCGTCAGCAAATGACATTATTGAATTTTCCGGTGCATAATTTTGCTCAACTAACCGCCGGGTATCATCGGGCATGTGAACCAGTCTGCAATTCATGTCGAGCATTGCCGAAAACCACGCATCCGCTTCTTTGCTTACATATTCGCCGGTACAGGTATCGTCCCAAATGGTAAACAACTCGCGACTGTTGGTAGAGGCATTAAACGGGATAAAAAGCTCTTCGGCGTGATAAGTAACCGTTAAACCATCCTTCTCAATCGCAACCTTCATCAGTGCCATTTGCGGAACTGTGCGCTGCGTAATAAACAGGTTGTATTCATCCACCAGCATCCAGCGCCTGTCGTACTCAAAACCCATATTGGTAACCCGCGCCTCCTTAACCGAAATCCCGGCTAAGGATTTAATAGGGTAGATGAATAGTTCGGTTACTTGCAGCATGGTCGGTGGGCTTTGAGCAAAAGTAGGAAATCGAGGGGACAAATCCCTTGTCAGAATGCAATTCGAATTGTCGCTCGTATACCTACTCACCCCGACGACGCTACGCTGGTCGACCCTCTCTTCACCTGCGGTGGAAAGAGGGTAGCTACATTTTTTTACTTTTTCACCCTCTTTCCGCGAAGCGAAGAGAGGGTGGTCGAGCGAAGCAAAGACCGGGTGAGTCGACTGGGCGGGTGACAATTTTCGATACAAATCCTTGTTCATATGTTCACGTGTTCACGTTCATAACACACGGCGATATTTGTATTTTATTGATAATCAATTAGTTGGTATTTTATGGACTTTCTAAAATCATATTGAAATATTGTAAATAGTTCATAATCAATAAATTATATGGTTTAAATTCCTGTATTTATCCCCAGTCAGCAGAACGGCTTCGGGAAAAAGCAGGAAAAACAGCAGGCCAATGAAGTGGGCAAGGGCATAGCAACTTTTTGCATGCAGGGTGTTAAAGCGACGGGATAGCACCGCAAAAAGATTGCAGCCCTCGCTGTTTTTCCGGCTTGTGCGCGAAGGCCCTTGGCAGCAAAGAAGCATTTCTGCTGACACGGTTTTGGTTACTTTTGCCAAGACAAAAGTGACTAAGCCTCCGCGGCTATGAGCGGGCTTAATATTAATTGAACCCAAAAACACCTTTAGAAGCATAACAAACCACTAACGCATTATTTCTTGCTTCCTGGCTCTTGCTTCTTGGCTCTTATTTCTTGCTTCTTGTCTCTTAATTTGGGCGTTCCCGCTGATAGAAGCGGGCCGGGCTGGGAAACCTGTCCCGATGAATATCGGGATCATACGGCTTCAGTCCGCTAGTCAGCGGAGCAAAGGCCAGTATCCGTTGCCATCCCTAACGTGGGAGCTTTGAACACGAGTAACCGGAGGCATTTTTCCATAGCAAATAATAACACGATAGGAGTTATAAACTTTGGGAGGCACATATTTAAAAATAACCAAAGCTTAAAATATAAGAAATGTTAATTTGTGTTAACAAACCCCTTGTATGTTAATAACTTGCAATACTAATTTATTTAGTATTGATTTTATTTGGGTAAATTTGACAAATGTTGATTTGATAATAAATGACAACAAATTTTTTCCCAATAAAATTCGATTTTGAAAATTATCAAATAAATCGAATAGAAGCTTCAGATGGACTTTTAACTGAATTACGCGCGAAACATAATATCACACATTCTTTTTTTCAGCATGGCGGTTTTGTCTATATTTCAAATAAAAGCGGAATTGAATTAAACCTAGGCATTACTGTAACGCTTTCTGTTAAAGATGATCCCGAAATTACTGGATCGTTGATCAAACATGTTTATTTTAAAACATTTTTAGAAAATTATCCTGGCTATAAATTAAGCGGCTTTTATCCTTTTGTTATACAGTCCACCAATACTCGTAACGATTTGATAAGAAACTACCTTCCAAATTCATTAAAGGGGAGACTATCATACGTCAAAGAACTTGAACTGCAGCTTCGAAGATGTCTGGTCGATGGTAAAGAATCATGGGGCTTTTTAGTCAATATTGATCGGAGGTGGAAATTAGATGTGAATTGTTCCGAGTTGCATGAGAAAGGTTTTGACCTTACTGGGTTCGAGGTCATCAGCTCGGTAGCCATTCCCGGACTAGAAAGCATTTTATTGCCGGATGAATCTCTCGTTGGTATTGTACAACATGTTGTTTTTGATGAAGCAACTATTTTGACTAATGATGGCGAAAAAACATATAGACTCGGGGAATTATACATAAGGAAAACAAATAAAAACATCCAAGCTTTTCTCGGCTTTGCATTAAAAAATGCAGACAAGGCCGAATCGATAATGACGCAGCTTAAACTAGAAAATGCGGAATCCATCAATCCCAAAACGATTGCAAACGATATTGAACAGTCTAAACAATTATTATTTTACGATAAATCTAAAACTCCGGCTATTTTCCAAAATAAGGATGGTTTTTGTTATGGTGTTATTCTTTATCCGCAGATAAGTTATAAAAGCTTTCAAATGGACTCTCCGCTTTTCGTTTTTGATCCTTCGCGCGTGCGTGTCAATACGGGTTCTGATTATGGACTAAGGTCATATGGACCTTACGATTCTTCTCAGTTTAGTCCAAAAGATCCAAAGGTGTTGTTAATCTGCCATCAGGACAATCGCGGAAGGGCAACTCAGTTTGTAAAAGAGTTGATGGACGGTATACCTAATTCAAAATATTTTACGAAAGGCTTTAAAGCAAAATATGAACTTCATAATATTTCGCTAGATGTTCAGCAGATTCTTGCCTTTGAAATCTTGCAGATTGAATCCGTCAATGCTAAACTTGCTTATAGGCCCGACATAGTTATTATTGAAATGCCAGAGGCATATAAGAAAGTAAAATTAGTCAGTCAAAGCCTTTACTATTTGGTAAAAGCCTATTTTCTTGGGCTTCAAATTCCTATCCAGGTGGTAACTTCAGAAACTATGCGTTATTATGACGAGTATAAACTGAATGCCATAGGCTTACAGATGTACGCGAAATTAGGAGGTGTGCCTTGGACTATTCAGACGAAAGAGTCGGTTGACCGCGAAATCATCATAGGGATTGGTCATTCCATGTTTAGAAACAACGTCTTTGCAGGTTCTCAACAAGAAAGAATCGTCGGCATCAGCACGTTTTTTTCCGGAGATGGTCAGTATATGATGTCCGGAGATATTAAGGACGTCGCTTATGAAAACTATTTTACAGAACTACTGGCTAGTTTAAAAGAGTCTATTGATACTCTATCTAAAGAATACGCTTGGCGTCGAAATGATACAGTCCGGTTGATCTTCCATATCTTCAAACCGATTAAAAATATCGAATTCGATGTAATCAAAGAACTCATCAGAAACTTTGATAATTATCGTGTTCAATTTGCCTTTGTGACCGTAACTGAATTTCACCCATGGCTGATGTTTGACCCGGCTCAACGAGGAGTAACAAAGGGCGGCGCAATGATCGGCGAATTTGTACCTTCACGCACAACGAATATTGTTATCGATGAATCGTCTTGCCTGATTCAAATGATCGGCCCGCAGGAGATGAAAACTGTAAGACATGGAGCGAGCAGACCATTATTGATTCGTATCTTAAAACCTACAGACGAAAATATAGAGTATGAGATTAGGGATTTGTTGTTCGCAGATTTGCATTACATTACACAACAAATTTATAAACTAACTTACTTGTCGTGGCGTGGTTTTCAGCCCGGACAAAAACCCGCCACAATGCTTTATTCGGGATTAATTTCAAATCTCTTGGTTAAACTTCGTAAAATGCCAGGCTGGAGATCTGAAGTCATTAACTATAACTTAAAATATAAAAAATGGTTTCTTTAAACGACCGTTCAGCCTATATCCAAGAGTTAAAGCAGAACCCAAAATTCAACCTATTTTATCAATTCGTGAACGATTTACCGATATCTTATGATATAGATGTTTCGGTAAGCACGGATGGGATTATATTAAGGGCGATTAAATCATTTCTGATCGATGATAAAATGGAGTTCGAGAGCTGTTTTGCTGAAATAACCGGACGAGAGCCAAAAAGCAATTCCCCATTTGCAAACGACAATATCCTATTATATGTTATGATTTGCGGCATTTTAAAATTCGGGGTAAACGATTCATGGATTAGAAAAATACTAAAAGTCAGACTTGCAAATGATGAGGAAAGCCATTTAATCAAAAATACTTTTCAAAATATCTTAGATAAAAATTTTGTACACAGCGGTAATGCCAATGATATGATTATTCCGTTAGAAAGCTTCATTAATCAGTCGCTGCTGCCTTCTTCAGATAAAAAGCAATATTACTTGTATCTTATTAATTGTGATTTCCCGCCATATAAATCAGATTTTTTGAACGTTCTAGCACTTAAAAGTTTCGATCTTTTATTGTTTCAAAATAACTTAAGTGAAAATGGAGCAATCTTTAAATATATCCAATTTGAGAAATCTTTTTTAAAGCGAGTAGACTTTTTGGCCAAGGTTATCTTTGCTTTGATCATTTTGGTAGTTGCTATCTATATTGTAAAATTTGTTTTTGACACAAGTAGTACCGATACAATCAATAAATTAGTTGCAATATCGGGTCTTTTCGGATTCGGGGTATTCTCATTTTTCAAACGCGAGTGGGTACTTCGGGGTCTCAGGTATACTATCAAATGGGTTTGGGGATATAAAGATTAATTTTGTTGAGATACACCGCTTAGGGCAACTTCATCTCGTTTTTATTGATTGATTTCACAGTTAGCGTTTCGATAAATTCAATTATTTCATTTTCGATAATATGCCACTTATTTAAATTACTTAAACGCCAAATGGTAAACGGCTTATCGTCTACGTTCGACGTTGATAACAATGAACTCGCCTGATCATCGGAAACTTTTTTGTGATGTTTAATTAATGCATTCAAAAAATTTGCCGAATCAATTTCTTTTAAGAATAAAAGAGATTTGAATTTAAAATATTGAAAATGTTTTATAAAAAAGCTTTTATAGTATTTATCTTCAGTTTTACCCCATGTAAACTCCATGATACCTTCCAAAGATTTCCAAGATTTTTTAAGAACCAAAATTTTAAGGATGCTGTAATCAAGTTGATTTTCGTACTGTTTAATCAATAATTTTTCGATTTCCTCTGACCAGATATGTACCGTAAATCGAATAGCTGCATTCTTTTCATGAGTATATCTGGACGTTATGAAATGATTAAAATAAACCATTTTTCGTTCGTCATCAGTACCTTCAGCTATTGTGTCTAATAGCAATCTAAGCCTTAAACGCATTACATAGCCTGAATTTTGAATTTTATCAAATAAGAAATCGAAGAGTTCAGCCTTGTTATGTGCGAATATAATACGCCGTGAGATATTATAACTTAATAATTTTCTATGAGGGCAATCTCGATAACTATATAATCTTATCAAGTCTGATAGATCGATACAATTCAGGATGCTATGTTGATATAGTCTTATCGGAGCATCAAAATTATCTATAGAAGATAATGCATCAAGTAGAATAAACTTTTCTTTAATTGAACTCATTTTAACAGATTATATATATATTATTATAAATATAATCATTTCTCACTATCTGGAAGGAATGTCGAGCAAAGGCCAAAAGAAGTGTAGCACTCGTGCTCCGCTGACAGGTAACCCGATTCCCGGGACTATTTTTCAGTAAAAATACTGCAACTTTATGGTTTACACCTTATTTTATTAAATTATTGATAATCAATGCATTAACACTTAAATATATAAAATAGTGTAAACTTTTGTAAACCCTGTATAGTTTTTTCAGGATTAGTGATGCCGACTGCGAATAACCGGGCCCTCCAGGCCCAAAGAGCTCCGTTGGAGGAGTGCCGATAATAACCTGAAGACTTTTTCTTTTAAAGCAAACAACTTATTCCAAATTCAATTAACTTTAGTCGTTGTTAGTTAGTGATTTAGCGAGTTAGTGATTTAGTGAGTGGAGGATTTAAAAATCACTAATTCACTAAATCACTAATTCAAACCTATTTACCAATCCGATTATGAAAAAGCTATTACCGTGTATTGCCATTTTGCTGGCTGTTCGATGCAGCGCCCAAACAACCTCCATTGGAAAGATCGTAACCTATGACAAGCAGCTTAGCCAAATCATTGATACCACCACCAAAATCGAGGTCGTCGGCTCGGGGATGGATTGGTCGGAAGGGCCGGTATGGGTAAAAAAAGGAGATTACCTGCTTTGTTCCGATACCCGGAAAAACATTATGTTTAAATGGAAGGAAGATGAAGGGTTGTCGACGTTTTTAAAGCCGTCGGGCTATACCGGTATAATGCCCTATAGCAAGGAGCCTGGCAGCAACGGACTCATCATCAACAAAAAGGGGCTGCTGGTAGCCTGTGAACATGGCGACAGGCGAATATCGGTGATGTCGCTCACGCAAGGCGGTAAACGAACAATTGCAGATAATTACCACGGGAAACGCTTTAATAGTCCGAATGATATCGTACAAAAATCGAACGGAGACTATTATTTCACCGATCCATCTTACGGCCTGCCCGACGATTCAATAAAAAAGGTAACCGTTCGTGGTGTTTATCGAATATCAACATCGGGCACGGTTACGCTTTTGATCCATGACCTTACACCAAACGGCATAGCCTTTTCGCCCGATGAAAAGATCTTATACGTCGGGCAGTCGTTGCCCGAGAAGGCGATTATTATGGAGTACCCGGTAAATCACGATGGAACCCTCGGCAAAGGAAAGCTGTTTTTTGATGCAACCTATTTAGTCAAATCCGGCTTACCCGGGCTGCCTGATGGCATGAAAGTAGACCGCAAGGGTAATCTTTTTGCCGCCGGTCCGGGAGGTATTTTAATTATCTCACCCACCGGCAAACTCCTCGGACGGCTTGATACTGCACTCCCCACCTCAAACTGCAACTGGGGCGACAATGGCTCGACCCTGTACATCACCGCCAGCGGGAAGCTTTGCCGGGTAAAAACTAAAACGGTTGGGGTGGGGTTTTGATAGAGGGGCGCAAATTATTAAAAAAAGCATGGCCAGGTGCGATTCCCCTCTTGAGAGGGGTGGAGGGGTGTGTCTGAACGGTTTGAGAGTATGGAATTTTATATGCGTTATATTGAATAACACACCCCTGCCCCTCTCTAGAGGGGAGCCCAGCGCTTTTGGCGTGTTTTAAATAAATTGCAGAAAAAAACGAGGTTTCGAACCCTATGGATTTTAAACCGAACCTTAACCGGATTTCGGCCCAGCGCACAGGGTTCCCCTCTAGAGAGGGGCAGGGGTGTGTCTGAACAATTTTAACAATAAAACCCATTTTTTAAACAACACTTTCTTCTAAATAAGTAAGTTCGTAAATCAGTCATGCGTCGTACCATTATCCCATATAATCCAAACCTTAAAGTGTTAGCCCGTAAACTCAGAAACGACAGCACCCTGGGCGAGGTTTTGCTTTGGAATGAAGTAAAAAACAAACAAATGCATGGCTACGATTTTCACCGCCAAAAGCCACTGCTGGATTATATCGTTGATTTTTATTGTTTTGAACTTAATCTGGTTATCGAAATTGATGGTCAATACCATAGCTGGGAGGAAAAATCGGAAGCAGATGTTAAACGCGATGAGGAACTTCAGAGATATGGCCTCACCATCTTGCGTTTTACAGAGCGGGAGGCACGGAAAGATATGGTGAATGTTTTGCGGGCGATAGAGGGTTATATTTTGGAGTGCAATCCGGGATTATTGTCGAATGGAGCTACTTAATTCGGTTTAACCTATGCAGGAGGTTGACGGAGATTTGAAATAGGATGGGGGTTAATAGTCAACCAAGCAAACCACCATTTAAAACTGATCCCGACTAACAAAAAGCGATCAATAAATTCTAAATTTCAAAAACGGGGTTAAAAATTTTGCATGGTCAAAAAAAACTAGTCCCAGCATAATTGCTACACATGCTATTCCAATAACCCATGCTAAAATTTTGAACAGTACATTTTTGCTTATCCCAATAAAAGGCAGTGTTTTGTCGATAATCACAGCGCTTTCGTATTCATCTGCACTGATTAAATTTTCCCGCATTAAAAAGGCCAATCCTTTAGGCGTTAAGTTTAAGGAGTCATCTTCAACTACTATATATGCTTTGTCCCTGAGTTCATTTATTGCCTGGATAATAATAATTTTTTGTGTTCTTAAATTGCTGGCAAAAACGTCTATTTTCACGGAAGGCTGAAAAAATATATTCCTTAAATAAAACGAATAATATTTCCTGTGCATAAACAAAAAACTATGATTATTAAAATAAACAGACTGCCAGATGATTTCATCAAACCATTGTGCATTCCTGTTTAATAAGTTTCCCTATAGTTAAAAACTTTATTTCAGAAATTTTATTGCCTTCCAGATAGCGGCGATATGCCGCTTTAATCCAAAATGCGGCGTATTCATGCCCCTTAAAAAAAATTATTAAACCGGACGGATGGTTGAGCAACCTTCCGGAGCGCAGCTTTGCCGAAGAAACACCGCAATTTGCCGGTATCTTTAGTCATACCACCCGATTTCTATTTTGCAAATGCTTAATCAACATAGCTTTGGTTTAAATATTAAATCTCAATATTATGTTAAACACATCACAACCACTAACCCATCCGGATGATGTCGTTAGTACAACCGTCTTTTTTGGCGAGGTAAAGAAATCCATCCTTTCAAAGAATTTTAGAGGCGGAACCGTAACAAATGTTTTCGGCCGCACCACCCTCGACTTTAGCAAAGCCGATATTAACGGACTTGTGGTTATTTACATGACCCAGTTTTTTAGCGAAGTGAGGATAAGAGTGCCCGAAAACTGGCATGTAGTTACTGACGTTTCGAATGTTTTTGTTGTGGTAGACGACAAACGGAGAAACACCGCAAATATTGATAAGAGTAAAGTATTGGTGCTTAACGGGACAGGCATTTTTGCAAACATCAAAATTATCCCCAGCGATTATTAATTGCTGATTGTAATTTTAAATTTAGATGACTTCCGAAGGAGAAATAAAAATGGTGTCATGGTGAGCCCCGTCGAACCACGGTGCGCGGGGCTGACGGATGCTTAGCGGAGACATGGTTAATTGTTTACTTAGCAATTGGGATGCATGGCGTAAAGGCCTTTACCCGCTATGGTTCGACAGGGCTCACCATGACACCCGCGATAAGACGTTTTTTAGAAAGGTTCAAGTATTTTCATGAAACAGCGAGCGGAACTTCTATTTCTTCAGACCGCCATGCGGCATATGATAATGCCTCTCTCAAATCCTCATATTCCAGGTATGGATACATCTTTAAAATCTCCTCGGTGGCTATGCCAGAGGCAAGCAAGCCAACTATTGTACCTACAGTTATCCTCATACCCCTAATGCAAGGTTTTCCACCCATTACTGCGGGGTTAAGTGTAATCCGTTCTAATTTCTTCATGGCATCTTTCTTACCTAACAAAAATACATATTAAATCTGGTAACGCATTATTGGTCAATTTAAGTGTGTTTACAACGCTGGGAATCTGCTGTTCATACCCAACCTTACTCATTCATAGACGATCTGACTGCCAGCAATGCAAGTAAAGTGATACCAGCTGCAAATGACAGGTAGTAGCCCACATAATTGAGACCATAATCCCGGGCCAGCATGGTGGCCAGGGCTGGTGTGAGCGAGGCACCTAATATGCCGGCTATAGTGAAAGACAATGACGCCCCGGTATAACGTACGGACGCAGGGAAAATGCCCGCCAGTGCGGTGCCCAGTGGTCCGTAGGTAAGTCCCATTAAAAACATACCAAGCACCAGGAAGCCAACTGTAATTGCCCAGCTGCCGGTACTGAATAAGGGCGAAAAAAATAGGCCAAACAAAAAGATACCAGCGGTAGCGACGATCAGCATGTTTGCACGTCCGTAGCGGTCGGCCAAAACGGATGAAATGGGGATACCTAAACCGAAGAATATTACGGATATCATTTGAGCAATCAGAAAACTTGTCCGCGAATAATGCAGGGCCGAAGTCCCCCAGCTTAAAGTAAATACTGTCATAAGGTAAAACAGCAGGAAGGTTGTAATGGTGGCAACGGTACCTAAAACGATGGCACGGGTATGTTTCATAAATACGTCGATAACAGGTAGCTTAACCCGTTCATTATTTTCGATGATCTTTACAAAGTCGGGCGTTTCGGTGAGCTTTAACCGTACGTACAATCCCACCCAAACCAGCAACGCACTGGCAATAAATGGGATGCGCCAGCCGAAGCTTAAAAACTGATCGTCGGTCATGGTTTTGCTTAAAAGAAAAAATGTACCGCTTGAGACTAAAAACCCAATAGGTGCGCCTAGCTGCGGGAACATACCATACCAGGCTTTTTTGCCCGGAGGCGCATTTTCTGTCGCCAATAAAACGGCGCCGCCCCACTCGCCGCCAAGACCCAAACCCTGTCCAAATCGAAATAACGCCAAAAGAATCGGTGCGGCTATACCGATAGATTGATAACCCGGTAGTAAACCTATCGCAACGGTTGAGGGGCCCATCGTCATGAGAGCGGCAACCAGCGTAGCTTTGCGACCTTTGCGGTCGCCAAAGTGCCCAAAGAGTGCGGCACCCAACGGCCGGGCAAAAAAGGCCAGGGCAAATGT
>DASXMZ010000373.1:0-8580 GCA_036495385.1 Mucilaginibacter sp.
AATGGATTTTACCCCAGGCATATTTAAAATAAAAGGATATACTGCCGATCCTGATAGACAGGTGCAAACCACACTTTGTAAACAATTAGCCTTATATATAACGATGTACAGCCCTATTCAGATGGCTGCCGATATGCCCGAAAATTATGAAAAACATATGGATGCTTTTCAATTTATAAGGGACGTGGCTGTTGATTGGGACGATACTAAAGTTATTGAAGCTGAACCGGGACAATACATCACAACGGCCCGAAAAGAAAAAGGTACGGCTAATTGGTTTATTGGCGCCATCACAAACGAAAACGGACGAAAGGCAGTAATTCCTTTGGATTTTCTGGATAAAGGAACCAAATATGTTGCCACTATATACGCCGATGCGGACGCCGCCGATTGGAAGAAAAATCCGGAGGCTTATAAGATCACCAAATTCCTGGTAAATGCCGGAACAAAACTCAATATTAAACTGGCAAATGGGGGCGGAGCGGCTGTAAGTATAATGCCGGCGACTGATGCAGACAAAAGTTTAAAGCTTTATAAATAACATTTTAATTTCCGATACCCACCTAAATCAGTTAATGCGATTAGCATGTCCGCAGGTAAGTTTACTTTTACTTGCGGCATGTTATTTTCCTTTCTATCAACGATATCCTGTCCGTCGTCGGCAATTCATCTAATATTCATCCGATTTTGAAATATCAATGCCAATTTCTAAATTTACGTAATCAATTACGTAACTAATTACTCAAATATGGATTTTTATTCAAAAGTTGGTAAGATGGCTTTAGGCAGCCGTCTCCGCAGGTTGAGTGACTTACTCACCGAACAAGCCGCTGAAGTTTATTCGCTTTATGAGGTTGATATCGAACCGAAATGGTTCCCTGTTTTTTATGTACTGTCGGAGGGCGAGGAAAAATCAATAACAGGGATCGCCCAGGAAATTGGCCACTCACATCCTTCGGTCAGCATCATCGTTAAAGAAATGGTAAAAAAAGATGTTGTGATTAAAGCAGCAAACAGGAGTGATGGCCGTGAAAATTATGTAAAGCTTACAAAGAAAGGCCTGGAAATTAATAACCGGATACAAGCTCAATACCTGGACGTAAACGCCGCTATCGAAACTGCGCTTGCGGAAACGCAAAATAATATCTGGAAAGCTATTGAGGAATGGGAATTTCTTTTACATCAAAAAAGCCTGCTTGCAAGGGTACGTGAAGAACGGAAATTAAGAGAAGGCAAAGACGTTAAGATAGTCGAATTTGAACTACAATACCTGGAAGCATTCAAACGGCTGAATGTAGAATGGATAACCACCTATTTTAAATTGGAAGAAGCCGATTATGAATTACTCGATCATGCCAGGGAAAACATAATTGATAAAGGAGGGCACATCCTTTTTGCCTTATACAAAGGCAGGCCGGTAGGCACCTGTGCGCTTGTTAAGTTGGATGACAACACATTTGAGCTTTCAAAAATGGCTGTTTCTCCTGAAGCCAAGGGCAAGGGGATAGGTTTGATGCTTGGAAATGCGGTTATAGCGCTTGCCAAAAAGGCGGATGCAAAAAGGCTTTACCTTGAAAGCAATACTTTATTAAAGCCCGCTATCAATTTATATAATAAACTGGGGTTCAGGAAAATTACCGGTATTTCGTCCCCCTACGAAAGATCAAATATTCATATGGAGTTAAGCTTTTAATATTAAATATTGTCTTTAATTATTGCTGAACATTAAAGAAGGAAAATTATTATCATATATAATTAGTCTTATTGTTTATTTTTATCAAATTTGGTTTACCGATTAAATCCAAAATAAACCTATGAGCATTAAAACCCGATTTTTAATTACTTCGTTGTTGATGTTTTTAGTTTGCGCCGTGCACGCGCAGCAAGAAAAAGAAAGCACTTCAAATATTTGGTCAATTGAAAAGGCTAATGCCTGGTACGCTCAACACAAATGGATCAATGGTTCCGATTTTATTCCCAGCACCGCCGTTAACCAGTTGGAAATGTGGCAGGCGGATACCTTTGACCCTGCAACCATCGACAGGGAATTAGGTTACGCAGAAGGCATTGGCTTTAACACAATGCGGGTGTTTTTACATAGCGTTGCCTGGAAAGAAGATTCTGACGGGTTTAAGGACCGAGTAAATAAATACCTGGAAATAGCTGATAAGCATCACATCCAAACTATTTTCGTTTTTTTTGATGACTGCTGGAATCCTACACCCAAACCAGGTAAACAGCCAGAGCCAAAAACCGGCATCCATAATTCGGGTTGGATGCAGGATCCGGGAGGCATAGTAACAGCTCAGGCTGATCTTTTGGCGCTTAAGGCTTACGTTGATGATATACTCACCACCTTTAAACATGATAAGCGCATCCTTTTATGGGATTTATATAACGAACCCGGAAATAGTGATAAAAAGGAAGAGTCATTGCCTTTATTATCTGGCGCATTCACCTGGGCACATACGATTAATCCTGATCAACCGGTAAGCGCCGGCCTCTGGAATTGGGACTTGAAAGATCTAAATGAGTACCAGTTGAAAAATTCGGACGTGATCACCTATCATGATTATAATACGCCAGAAATGCACTGGGTTGTAATAAAACTATTGCAACTTTACAACCGGCCCTTAATATGCACCGAGTATATGGCCCGTTTACGCAACAGCACGTTCCAAAACACCATGCCAATGTTGAAACAGGAAAATGTAGGTGCAATAAACTGGGGCCTTGTTAGCGGCAAAACAAATACAATTTATGCGTGGAGTGCCCCAATGCCGGACGGCGCCGAGCCCAGGCTGTGGTTTCATGACGTTTTTAGAAAAGACGGCACCCCCTATAAAGAGGATGAAGTTGTCCTGATAAAGCAATTGAATGGAAAATAAGAACGAATCAGTCCTAATTAGAACCTATAAACACAACCTAGTTAATTTAGCCACTATGAATACATCATTTAAAAACCCATCCTCCATATTTTTTGTGCTTTGTATAGTATCTTTGGCCGCTTGCAATCAGCCGGAAAAAAAAGCATCTACCGATACGACCATGACAGACAATACCACAACCGTAATGTTACCGGCATCCGCAGGATTTGAAAAAACAATAGATGGTAAACAAACCCAGCTTTATACATTAAAAAATAAAAATGGTATGGAAGCTGCAGTTACCAACTATGGCGCCCATTTAGTAAGTCTTTTGGTTCCGGACAAAACGGGCAAGCTGATAGATGTGGTTATTGGATTTGATGATATCGACGGTTATGTAAAATCATTGGGATCGTATTATGGCGCAACCATCGGCCGTTATGGAAACCGTATTGCTAAAGGACATTTTGTATTGGACGGCAGGCGATACGATCTTTTTATAAACAACAAGCCAAATACATTACACGGCGGCCAAAAGGGTTTTAATGCTGTAGTTTGGGATGCAAAACAACTAAACGACAGTACCGTGGAACTTACTTACTTATCGAAAGATATGGAAGAAGGTTACCCCGGCAATCTGAATTGTAAAGTAACTTATCAGCTTACCGATGATAATGGGGTTAAAATAAGCTATGAGGCCACTACGGATAAACCCACCATCGTAAATTTAACTAATCATTCCTATTTCAATCTTAACGGTATCGGAAGTGGTACTATATTAAATCACACGGTTGAACTTAAAGCCGCTAACTATTTACCTATCGATCCAACATCGATACCATTAGGAAATATCGCACCGGTGGCTGGAACTCCTTTTGATTTTACAAAACCGGCCGAAATTGGCGAGAGGATTAATGATAATAATGAGCAATTAAAAAACGGACAGGGTTACGACCACAACTATGTGCTGGACAAACATGATCTGAACACACCAATTGCCACCGTAACCGGCGATAAAAGCGGTATAAAAATGGAAATATTTACCGAAGAGCCCGGCATACAATTTTATAGTGGCAATTTCATGAGTGGCACCAATATCATGCTTGGAGGTAAAAAAGATGATAAGCGGACCGCTTTTGCCATGGAAACCCAGCATTATCCTGATTCACCGAACCAGTCGCAGTTCCCATCAACTGTACTTAGGCCGGGTGCCGTTTATAAGACGATTACAATTTATAAGTTTCTAACGAAATAACTTGCCAATCGAAAAATAGCCCTCAACACGTGAGAGATTTAAAGTTGGGGGCTATTTTTTACCTTTTCGTAATCCTCTACGGTATCAATATCGATACACCCCAAAGGAAAAGGTACTGGGACAATTTTATCTTGATATTTCGAAAGAAGTTTTTTAGCGCCTTCCTGCCCCTTTAGTGAAAGTAGATCATCAAAATAGCTAGCATCGAATAAAACAGGTGCACCTATCGTATTATTATAAGCACATCCAACAATACCCGCTTTGTTATTTGTTTTGGTTTCAATCAAACTATCTAAAATGTTAATGTCAACAAAAGGCTGATCGCAAAGCATCAAAATAACTGAAGTTACATCGGGTTCTGATTTTTGTATTTGTTTAATACCTAAACGTATTGATGATGCCATGCCTTCCTGCCAGTCGGGGTTGTAAATAATGTTGACCGGCATGTCTGTTATCGTTGGTTTTATTATGCTTTCATTCGCACCTAAAACAACAAATACAGGTTTGCAAACAGAATTGACTGCAGTTTCAATAGCCCTTTGTAAAAGGGTTTGTCCCCGATAAATTAAATTTTGTTTTGGTTTGCCCAGCCGGCTTGATGAGCCGGCTGCCAGGATAATTATACCGGTCATTATTGTAAATATGTTTTTACATCGCAACAAATATAAAATAATGTTGTTCAAGGTGTGAAAACGGTATCATAATCTTTAATTTAACTTGTAGCAGGTTAAAAAACAGAAAAAGTACAATTAAACAACATTGCAGAAATTTGTAATATTTACCTTTACAGAAGCGAAAAGAATAAATTGATTAGACGCAAATCAATTCATCGAATAAATATGAGACGTTCTTATTGAACATAAGAATGTTTTTCTACCCACCCGTCGTCCCTTCGGGACGTTTCGTTGGTAGAATAAAAAAATTTATAGGTATAGCGTTCCATCGGAACGCCTGGTCAATTAACCATTTTGGTTTGGGATTTAAAAAAAGAACAAAAATTGTTATTAGATAATCACGGACGTAAAATTAATTACCTGAGGCTGGCAGTAACCGACAGATGCAACCTGCGCTGTTTTTATTGCATGCCCGAAGAAGGCCTTAACTGGCTTTCCAGGAATGAGCTCATGACTTACGAGGAGATGTTTCGGATTTGTTCGCAATTGGTGAAAATGGGCATTGAAAAGATCCGTATTACCGGCGGTGAACCGTTTGTTCGTAAGGACATCATGCAGTTTTTAACAGCGCTCTCAAAATTAGATGGACTAAACGAATTAACAATAACAACCAACGGCGTTTTGACGGCTCCTTATATTAAGGAACTGAAATTGATAGGGGTCAATTCGATAAATCTGAGTTTGGATACGTTGGATGCCAATCGTTTTTTTAGCATCACCGGCAGGGACGAATTTTCGAATGTTATGGGAACGTTGGAACAAAGTTTAAGCAATGATATTGATGTTAAGATCAACGCCGTAATAATGGACGGCAAAAACGTCCAGGATATTGTCCCGTTGGTTAACCTCACCAAAGATTTGCCGGTGAATGTACGTTTTATTGAGGAGATGCCATTTAATGGCGATGGTCATGTTTACGAAGGGTTGAAGTGGGATTATTTGCGTATTTTGGAAGAAATAACAGAAAAATATCCTGCAATACAAAAGATACGTGACGGTGATTATTCCACATCTTACAACTACCAAATACCCGGTCACAAGGGCAGCGTAGGAATAATTGCGGCTTACTCCCGTACTTTTTGCGGAACCTGTAATCGCATACGCATAACACCTGTTGGGGAATTAAAAACCTGCCTTTACGATAATGGGATATTAAATATAAAAAATTTAATTCGCGATGGTGTTAGTGATAAAGGAATGGAAGAAACAATGGTAAAAGCATTTAACACCAGGGCAAAAGACGGTTGGGAAGCAGAGCGATTAAGAAAAGAAAATATAGGTGTCCATGAGTCTATGGCTACTATAGGGGGATAAAAATAATACAAGCCGAAGATATGATAACTGTTGAGGAAGCCGAAAAAATAATTCTTGCACAGGTGATGGATTATGGTGCGGAAATTATTTCTTTTCAAATGGCGATTGGAAGGGTATTAGCCGAAAACATTAAAGCCGACAGGGATTTGCCGCCATTTAACCGGGTTACGATGGACGGAGTAGCTGTAAATTATAGTTCAATTGAGAGCGGGATAAGTACCTTTCGTATTAAGGCCACCCAGGCTGCGGGCAACAACCCTGTTGATATTGAAGAAAATAACGAATGTATAGAGGTAATGACCGGTGCAATATTGCCCGATACAACGGATACGGTTGTGCGTTATGAAGACCTTGAAGTTCGTGCCGGACTGGCTACTCTCACTACTGACGAAATTAAAAGAGGACAGAATATTCACTATAAGGGTAAAGATAAAAAGCAGGACGAACCGGTTGCCCATTCTGGGCAGCTAATAACCCCAGCTCTTATTGGCCTTATTGCATCCGTTGGCGAAGCAGAATTAAGGGTAAAGAAAATGCCGCGAGTAGTTATCCTTTCTTCGGGCAACGAATTGGTGGAAGTTTCACAAACTCCGTCTCCATACCAGGTAAGGCGTTCCAATTGTTATACCGTTCAGGCGGTTTTAAAACAACATGGAATAGAGGCAAGTATGCTCCATATTCCCGATGATCCCGAAATAATTAAAACGCAGCTAAAAGATGGCCTGCAAAATTATGATGTATTGTTATTGAGCGGCGGCGTATCCATGGGTAAATTCGATTATATACCCAAAGCTTTGGATGAATTAAAGGTCGAAAAACTATTCCACAAAGTTGAGCAGCGACCCGGTAAGCCTTTTTGGTTTGGTAAGCATAAAAATGGTGCATTGGTATTCGCGTTCCCGGGTAACCCAGTGGCTACTTTTTTGTGCCTGCACCGGTATTTTTTGCCTTGGTTGGAGGTGACGATCGGTAAGGAACCAAACCCGCCTGTTTATGCAGTTTTAAATAATCGTTACACCTTCCCATTACAGCTAAAGTGCTTTTTACAGGTTAAACTCCATAGCAATGAATACTGTCAGCTAATGGCGACACCGCTTGAAGGAAATGGATCAGGTGATTTTGCTAACTTAGCCGAAACAGATGCTTTTATGGAGTTACCTTTGGAAAGGAACGTTTTTAAAAGGGGAGAGGTGTTTAGAATCTGGAAGTTCTGATCACTGATTTGAGCAGATTTATTTGATTTCACAGATTTATTGTGGCTTTTGGTTTAATTGCAATTTATAATCATTATTTTGATCGGTGAAATCAAATAAATCTGCTCGAATCTGCTATCCGGATGGAAGAATATAAACATTCAGAAATAACAGGAAAAGTAATTGGATGGGCAATGCAGGTACATTCTTTTTTGGGAAACGGATATCAGGAGTTTATTTATCAACGGGCGTTGTCCATTGAATTTACAAAAGCGGGTTTGAATTTTAAAAGAGAATTAGAAATGCCGATCTTTTATAAAGACGTCGTTGAGCCTATAGGAACCAGAAGAGTTGACTTTTTGGTTGAGAATTGTGTTTTGGTCGAATTAAAGGCTTTAATTGCACTAGATGATCTTCACTTAAATCAAATTTTAAATTATTTAAGAGCATATAAAATTGAAATAGGATTACTATTGAATTTTGGAGAAAGAAACCTTAATTATAAAAGGCTAATACTGTCTGCCAAACGGTAAATAAAGCCTTTATGCAAATAAGCAAATAATATAAAGGTGCTAATCAAAATCAGCGAAATCAAATAAATCTGCTAAAATCAGTGATCAGTCATATAAATAAAGAAGGCAATCCAACAATGGTAGACGTAACCGGAAAAACGGTTTCGCATCGCACCGCTACAGCGCAGAGCATCGTTTCGTTACCCGATGAGATAATGACTTATTTGGCTAATGGCGATTTGCTGACAAAAAAAGGTTCTGTATTTCAAACCGCAATAATTGCCGGTATTATGGCCGCAAAAAAAACAGGCGACCTTATTCCACTTTGTCACCCCTTAGGTTTAGACAATTGTGAAATTACTATACGTATAAACGAAGAACAGGAAGTGGTGATTGATTGTACGGCCAGCATTACTGCTAAAACCGGTGTGGAAATGGAGGCATTGGTTGGCGCATCAATTGCGGCCTTAACGGTTTATGATATGTGTAAGGCCATGAGCCATGATATTGTTATTAAAGAAACAAAACTGTTATCAAAAACAGGAGGTAAACGTGATTTCAAAAGGGCATAACCTGCCTGTCGGCAGGCACAGAAAGCATGCGGACATTGCAAGGCCTTCGACCGGGAATTTCGGCAGGAATGAATGGGCCTTTGTTGGCGGCAAGTGCGATGTTATAAAGTTATTGGCGGGTGATGTTATAAAGGTACTGTCATCCAAATATAAATGTGCTTACGCAGATACATCGCACCAGGATGATCCCGAT